>JAYVME010000157.1:0-5305 GCA_043759115.1 Betaproteobacteria bacterium
CAAAATGGCCCTGCTCTCGATCGCAACGTCGATCGTGACGCTGGGATTGAAGTTCGGCGCGTATTGGCTGACCGATTCCGTCAGCCTGCTGTCGGACGCACTCGAAGCGATCGTCAATCTGGCGGCCGGACTCGTCGCTTTGGGCGCGCTCACCATCGCCGACCAACCCGCGGACGACCGCCATACTTACGGTCACGACAAGGCCGAGTATTTCTCCAGCGGCGTGGAGGGCATGCTCATTATCGTTGCCGCGGTATCGATTATTGGCGCCGCGTCGTCCCGCTTTCTCCATCCGGTGATGCTCGAAAATCTCGGGCCGGGGTTGATCGTCGGCCTCTTGGCCGCCGCCATGAATTTCGCAACGGCACGCGTGATGCTGAAAGTGGCCAGGGAGCACGACAGCATTACGATCGAGGCGGACGCGAAACACCTGATGACCGATGTGTGGACGTCGGGCGGTGTGCTGACCGGTTTGTTGGTCATCATGTTCGTGCCGCGGTGGTATATGCTCGATCCGCTGATCGCCGTTGCGGTGGGCATCCACATCATCTTTACCGGCGTTCAGCTCCTGCGGCGCACGGTCGACGGCCTGATGGATGCGGCGTTGTCGCCGGAGGAAGTCAGCCAGACCGCGCATCTGATCCGGGTGCAACTGCCCGCCGGGGCGAGTTTTCACGATCTGCGCACGCGCAAAGCGGGCGCCCGGCGGTTCATCGAATTCCATTTGCTGGTGCCGGGAGAAACGAGCGTCAATCAATCGCACGCGTTGTGTGACCGCATCGAGTATTCCATCGAGCGCCACTTGAGCAGGGCGTCGGTCACGATACACGTCGAGCCGGCGGAAACGGAGTCGCCCGTGCCGGAGTAGCCGACGCGGCTACTTTCGTTCTACGCGACCGGCGGGTTTTGCGCGGCTGATGTAAGCGCCCGCTCCCATCATCGCCGCGTTGATATAGAACACCGGCGGCAGGCCGAACCCTGAAACGACGACCCCAAACACGGCCGGCGCGATCACGCGTATCAGGTTGTTGACGGTCAGCCGCAGACCCAGCGCCTCGCCCGAGCGGCCGTCTGCGGCGCGGCTGAACATCATCATGGTCGCAATCGGCTGGCCGCAGCCGGTGCCAATCCCGAATACGAACGATACCGCCGCCAGCAATGCGAGATTGTGAAAGAGCGGCACCAGCGCGAAACCCACCGCGGCGAGCACGAACGAGTAAGCCAGCAGCAGGTCTTCGCCGAGGCGCCTGACCAGCCGCGGCAAGGCAAAGCGCACAATGAACGAGGCCACGGCAAACGTCGCGAGCAGGCCGCCGATCGCGGAGGCCGAGAGTCCGATGCCGACGCCGTAGACGGGAATGTAAAACTGGAAGAGGTCGGTGCCGAGCTGCACGAGGCTGCCGATGGCGAGTATGCGCACGATCGCCGGATCGGAGAAAGTATCCATGATGTGGGCGCGCGGCGCCGCGTGGAGGCGTCCGCCCGCGGGCAGCACTTTGCCCCACACCATCAGCATGGCGCCGGTGGTCAACGCGAGCGCGGCCGCGGTGATGCAGGCTATCGGGTAGCCGGCATGATCGATCGAAAACCCCGCCGCCAGCGGGCCGATGAAATTGGACGTCGCGCCGACCAGACTGAAGTTGCTGAAGTTCTGCGCGCGCTTCTCCGGCGCGCTCAGGACGCCGACCAGGTTCTGCACGATCACCAGAAAAAATGCGAACGACAGGCCGCTCAGCGTGCCCGCGATATACAACGCCGGCAGGGTATGCACGAAATACGGAATGAGCAGGCCGCCCGCGCCGCACAGTGAGCTGAACAACAGCGGCCCGCGCGGGCCGTGGCGATCGCCCCATGCGCCCGCGGGCAATGACAGCAGCAGCGGGCACACATAGTAGAGGGCGACCAGGATGCCGACTTCAGTCGGCGTGGCGCCCAGCGCAAGCCCGTAGAGTTGCAGCACGACGCGCGACGCATTGACGGCGATAAAGCCGATGAGCGTGAGGGCGAACGTGAGGTAAAGCGGCATCCAGGATAACCGATCGAATAATTGAAGCGCCCGGTGACGAGGCCATCCGCCGCCGGATTACCGGATGTCTACGGCCGGTACCAGAACTCGAAAGCGCGTTTCCATGCGACGTCCATGAAGTGACGCGCGCCGGCGCAGCGCAAACCGGTGATGCCCGACTCGGTGAGCGCCGCCATCAGGCGGTGGCCGAACAGCGCGACCTGTTCGGCGAGCGGCATGTCGGCGAGCGACAGGTAGTCGGGATGGATGTGCACATCCCACAGGCCGGGCAGCGGATACGCGCCTTTAAGATCGATGACAGTCGCGTCGCCCGTCGCGGGTTTGCGTCCCGCGGTCAGAATTTGCGCGATGCGTCCGTTCTCGATGACGACGGCCGCGTGCTCGGCGGGCTGCGGGTTGACGCAATCAATCAGCGTTGCATTGGTGAGAATCGTGCGCAGGGTGTTCAATTTCTTATCCTGTTCACTCGGACAAGGGGTTAGCCGCTACTCTAGCAGAAAATGTAAAATCGCTCGTCGGCGCGTATATTGTTCTTTTCTCTTGTCGACGAATGACGCACATGAGATTGATTGCCCTGTTGACCTCGATCGCGGTTGCCGCTATTTTTCCGGCGCTCGCGCACGCGCAAAATTATCCCGGCAGGATGATCCGCATGATCGTGCCGTTTCCGGCCGGCGGCGCGACCGACATCATCGCGCGGCTCGTCGCGCAAAAACTCGGCGAGACTTTCGGCCAGCAGGTGATCGTCGATAACCGCGGCGGGGCGGCCGGCACCATAGGCTCGGACCTCGTGGCTAAAGCGCCGGCGGACGGCTACACAATACTGATCGGCACCGCTCTGTCGTTTCTTCCTTACATACAATCAGGCCGGCTCAAGGCCCTGGCGGTAACGAGCCTGCGACGTTCGGCGGTGATGCCGGAAGTACCGACGGTCGCGGAGTCCGGGTTGAAGGGCTTCGAAGCTCTGCAGTGGTTCGGCGTGTTCGCGCCCGCGGGCACGCGCGCGGACGTTATTGAGCGCCTTAACGGCGAAATCGTAAAAATTCTGCACACCGGCGATATGCGCGAACGACTGACCAAGCTCGGCTGCGATGTGCGCGCCGATACGCCGGACGAGTTCGCGGCGTTTCAGAAAGCCGACATTGCCAAATGGGCGAACGTCGTCAAAGATTCCGGCGCGCATATCGACTGACGCCGCATTGCAAATCGACATGAAAAACAACCAAGTGCTGCTGGCGGCGCGTCCGCGCGGGGCGGTTGAGGAAAGTCATTTCCGGCTCGTCGAGTCCGATATTCCCACCGCGGGCGATGGCGAATTCGTGATGCGCGCTCATTACCTATCGCTCGACCCGTATATGCGGGGGCGCATGGACGACGCCAGGTCATACGCGAAGAGCGCGGTGGTCGGCGAAGTGATGGTGGGTACCGCGGTCGGCGAGGTCATCGAATCGCGCCACGACAAGTACAAAGTCGGCAACTTCGTCGAAACGCGCACGGGCTGGCAGCTCTACGGCAAAAGCGATGGCGGCGGCGTGCGCAAAATCGATCCGGATTACGTGCCGCTCTCCGCTTATCTGGGCGCGGTCGGCATGCCGGGTGTTACCGCGTGGATCGGATTGAACGAGCACGGCCGGCCCAAGGCGGGCGAGACGGTGGTCGTGTCAGCGGCGAGCGGTGCGGTCGGCAGCGTGGTCGGGCAGCTCGCGAAATTGCAGGGCTGCCGCGCGGTGGGCATCGCCGGCGGCCGCGCCAAGTGCGATTACGTCGCGCACGAACTCGGGTTCGATGCGTGCATCGACTACAAGGCGGGCAACCTTGATGCCGAACTTGGCGCCGCGTGTCCGCAAGGCATCGACGTTTATTACGACAACGTCGGCGGGCCGATACTCGACACGGTGCTAACGCAGATGAATGCGTTTTCGCGCATTGCGCTATGCGGACAGATCGCCGGCTACAACAATCCGGACGCCCTGACGGTGCGCAACTTCCGCTCGTTTCTCGTTAACCGCATCCATCTGCGCGGGTTTATCTGCTCGGACCATCTCGATCTCTGGAAGCCCGCGTTGAAAGAACTCGGCACCCTGGTTCACGCGGGCAAGCTCAAGTACCGTGAAAGCATCGCGCACGGGCTCGAGAATGCGCCCAAGGCATTCATCGGGTTGCTCAAGGGACAAAATTTCGGCAAGCAGCTGGTGAAGCTGATTGACGAGCGCGTTGCAAAATGAGCGATACGTCAAGGCTGACAGGTGAAGAAGCAACTCGCGAGCCATGCTCCGACGCTGGTCGAACGGAGGGTGTTATGCAATTAGCTCAACCCTGAGCCTCATGTCACTCCTATTCGAGGGTGAGTTGCATCAATCGCGCAGAAGATGAAGCACGATTGCGGCGCAGTCACGCGAGACGTTGCGGCGCTCGGCAAAGCCGGCCTGGTTACCCTAATCTCTTATGCTGAAGGCGCGTGGAGTCGTCTAATGAGAAGCGGGTATTCATATGCCAAGCCCGTTCTCTTGGTTGACCCGATCGGGGCGGCGTGCTAGTGTAGTGCTTCGTAATTAAGGGAACTATTGGATGTATTGCTTGTCTCATTGTTATCGTGCGGGACGGGAGACAGGTGATGCGAGTTGCAGCGACGATTGTTCTGAGCGACGAAGAGCGCGCCAAGCTCACGAGGTTGGCGAAGTCCAATACGGCGAGCGTGCGGCTTGCGCGGCGCGCGCAGATGATTTTGTTGGCGGCGACAGGCATGGACAACGAGGCGATCGGCAAGGAACTCAAAGTCGGGCGAGTGCAAGTCGGGCGCTGGCGCGCACGCTACGCCAAAGGTGGTCTTACGGCGATCGAGCACGATTTTCCGCGCGGCGGACGGCCGCCGAAAGTCGATGCCGCGGAGATCGTGCGCTTGACCACGCAGACACTGCCCGAGGCGGCCACGCACTGGAGTACGCGCACGTTGGCTGCCAAGGTGGGGGTGAGCGACACGACGGTGCTGCGGGTGTGGCGTCGCAATGGGCTCAAGCCGCACTTGGTCAAGGGCTTCAAGGTTTCGCGCGATCCCCGATTCGTCGAGAAGCTGGAGGACATCGTCGGGCTGTACCTCAATCCGCCCGAGCACGCGCTGGTGCTGTGCTGCGACGAGAAGAGCCAAGTGCAGGCGCTCGATCGCACGCAGCCGGGCCTGCCACTCAAGAAGGGTCGCGCCGCCACCATGACCCATGACTACAAGCGCCACGGCACCACCACGCTGTTCGCCGCGCTCAATGTCCTGGACGGGACGCTCAT
>JAYVME010000158.1:0-11840 GCA_043759115.1 Betaproteobacteria bacterium
GTGAGTTCCTTGGCTAAGGCCATCGCAACCTGGCGGGGCCGGGCAATGTTTCGACTGCGTTTCTTGGAGTACATCTCTGAGACTTTTATTTTGTAGTAATCGGCGACGGTCTTTTGGATATTATCTATGGAAATCTGGCGGCTTTGTAGCGCGAGCAGGTCTTTCAGGGCGTCGCGGCAAAGGTCGATGGATATTTGCCGGCCGGAAAACCGCGAGTACGCCAAAATGCGTTTGAGGGCGCCCTCCAACTCGCGAATATTGGATTGACTGTGGGTGGCTATGAAAAAAGCCACTGTTTCGTCGAGCGAGACGTTCTCCGCTTCGGCTTTCTTTAGGAGGATCGCCACCCGCATCTCCAACTCCGGCGGTTCTACCGCGACGGTCAGACCCCAGGCGAAGCGCGATATCAGCCGGTTCTCGATCCCCGGAATTTCGCGCGGATAAGTGTCGCAGGTGATGACGACCTGCTTACGCGACTCGATAAGCGCATTGAAGGCGTAAAAAAACTCTTCCTGCGTTCGGCTCTTGCCACTGAAAAACTGGATATCGTCGATCAGCAGCAGATCAAGGGAGTGGTAATAACGCTTGAAATCGTCGAACGCTTTGTGCTGGTAAGCACGCACCACGTCAGATACGTACTGTTCGGCGTGAATATAGCGTATGCGGCTCTGCGGGTTGCGTTGCAACAACAGGTTGCCGATAGCGTGGATCAGATGCGTTTTACCTAAACCCACCCCGCCGTAGACGAATAAAGGGTTGTATGCCTCCCCGGCACGCTCGGCGACCTGGATTGCGGCGGCCCGCGCGAGTTCATTGGCCTTGCCGGTTACGAAAGTTCCAAAATTGAATTCGGGATTAAGACGAGAGATATCTCGCGTGCTGGGTTTTGTGCCGCCGCTTGCCGGGACCAGCGCTTTTGAAGGAACGGCCACTTCCTTTTCGGCCAAAACCAGATGGACTGTCACCTCGGTGCCAAAGCGTTCAGCGGCGAGCCGCTGAATCTCGGCCAGGAAACGATCGCGTATCCATTGCAGGACAAAGCGGTTTGGTGCGGTGAGGGTGACGATATTGTCGGCCGCGTGAAATTTGAGCGGTTTTATCCAGGTCTTGAATTGCTGTGGTGGCAGCTGTTGTTCAAAGTGGCTCAGACAAGAGCGCCAAAAGCTATTCATCGTGAGGCTGACAGTTTAGTTAGGGGTGGGCGGGAAAATACGGCGGGCAAGCTTCAAGTTTAGCGTTTTTGGTCGAAGTTATCCACAACCCGCGACATTGTGGGGCCACTGAGTTTACACAGAATCGGATTGACAGAGGCCCTCGTTAACGGTTGTAATAGCGGGCTTTTCAATATGTTTGGGCAAAAATCATGAAACGGACTTATCAACCGTCCACCACCCGCCGCAAGCGTACGCATGGTTTCCGGGTTCGTATGAAGACACGCGGCGGTCGCGCAGTGTTGCGTACGCGTCGCGCTAAAGGGCGCACACGTCTCGGCGTTTGACGCGCACGGCTGCAAAATTTTCGTTTTCGCGGGCAAGCCGGCTCGAGGGGCGGCATGCCTATGCATCAGTGTTTGCGTATAAGTGCTCGGTGGCGGGAGATTTTTTTCAAGTTTACGCCAAGCCAAACAACCGCACGGATTCGCGCTTGGGAATTACGGTTATCAAGCGGATTGTGCCGCGGGCGACGGCAAGAAATTATTGTAAACGGCTGGCGCGGGAAGCGTTTCGTAACCATCGTATCGAACTAAGCGGGGTCGATTTCGTGGTGCGTTCCCGTTCGGTCGTATTGCCCGCATCGTCGGCGCTGGCGCGCGCCGAAATTATTGGACTCATGCGGCGCGTGCGACGCCTGTGTTGCGACCGCTCTCACGCCTTATCACCTCGCTAACCCCGTCAATTAATCTGGTTCTGCAATGGATACCCAGCGACTAATCCTGTTCATGCTTTTCACGTTCTCGGTGTTCTTTCTGGTGGATGCCTGGCAGAAAGACAAACAACCTCCACGACAGATGACGCTGGCGCCGGCATCCGTTAACGGGCCGGCGGCGACACCCGTGCCAACACCCACGCAAGCGTTGCCCGCTGCGCCTGCTGTCGCGCCGCCGCCGGTTGGCGGTGAATTGGAAAAAGGGGAGACCGTCCGCGTCGAAACCGATATTTTTGTTGCTGAGATAGACACGGCGGGCGGCGATTTGCGACACCTGGAGTTGCTCGCACATCGAGATACTCTCGATATGAAAAAGAATTTCACGCTGTTGGAACAGCAACCCAACCGCACTTACATTGCACAGGCGGGACTGATCGGCAATGGAATGCCGAATCACCGTACGCGCTATACGGCGGTCAGTCGCGACGTCAAACTCGCCGCAGGTGCCGCGGCGGTTGCCGTCCGCCTTACCGCGGTTACGGCTGATGGCGTAAAAGTGGTCAAGATCTACAATTTTCACCGCGACAGCTATGTGATCGACGTTGGGTTCGAGATTGAGAACAAGAGCGCGGCGGCAATTCAGCCTGATGCTTATTTTCAGCTCGTGCGTGATGGCACGCCCCCCGTGGGGGATTCGGCCATGTTGCCGACGTACACCGGTTTCGCGGTCTACACCGACAAGGATAAATTTCAGAAGGTGACGTTTGCCGACGTCGACAAGGACAAGACCAGTTACCCGAAGAAAAGCGGCGATGGGTGGATAGCGATCCTGCAACACTATTTTCTCAGCGCGTGGTTGCCCGCGAACAACCTGCCGCGCGAGTTCTACACTAAACGCCTCGACGGCGGACTCTACGCGGCGGGCGTGATTCTGCCGGTCGGCCGTATTGAATCCGGCGCGAGTAGCGCCCTTACCGTGCCCTTGTATGCGGGCCCGCAGGAACAGGACAATCTTTCGAAACTCGCCCCCGGGCTGGAACTTACGATCGACTACGGCTGGCTGACCATCATCGCGAAACCCTTGTTCTGGTTTCTAAAGTGGTTGCATCAATGGGTGGGCAATTGGGGCGTTGCGATCATCCTCCTGACGGTAACCATCAAGGCCATGTTTTATCCATTGTCCGCGGCGAGTTATCGCTCGATGGCACGCATGCGCGTCATGGCCCCGCGGCTGCAAAAACTCAAGGAGCAGTACGGGGACGACCGCCAGCGCATGAACCAGGCGATGATGGAATTGTATAAAACGGAGAAGATAAATCCGCTCGGCGGTTGTTTGCCGGTTGTTGTGCAAATACCTGTTTTTATTGCTCTTTATTGGGTTTTGCTGGCGAGTGTAGAACTCCGGCATGTGCCTTTCATGTTAGGTATTGATGATTTATCTACGGCGGCCATAAGTAGTGCGACAAGTGGCTATGTTCTAGCCCCATTTGTTTATTTCTTGTTACCAGTATTGATGGGCGCAACGATGATATTCCAGACTTATCTCAACCCGGAACCGCCCGACCCGGTGCAGGCCAAGATAATGAAAATCATGCCCATCGCGTTCAGCGTGATGTTTTTCTTTTTTCCAGCCGGTCTCGTCCTCTACTGGCTGATCAACAATGTCCTCTCGATTGCCCAGCAGTGGCAGATTACCCACGCCATGGAGCACGCCAAGCCGGCGCATGGCAAATGACGCCATAGCCGCGATCGCTACGCCGCCAGGACGTGGCGGGATTGGGATTGTGCGTATTTCGGGGCCGCACCTCGGGAACATGCTGCGCGGGCTTATCGCCAACGACGTGACGCCGCGACGTGCCGCACGCGCCGGATTCCAGAACGCCGACGGCGGCTTAATCGATCAGGGCTTGGTTCTTTATTTTCCAGCGCCGAATTCATATACCGGCGAAGATGTGATCGAGTTGCAGGGACACGGCGGACCGGTCGTTCTGCAGCTATTGCTTCAACGCTGCTTCGAATTGGGCGCGCGGATTGCCGAACCCGGCGAATTTACCAAGCGCGCATTTCTTAACGACAAGCTGGATCTCGCGCAGGCGGAAAGCGTTGCTGATCTGATTGATGCGTCTACCGCGCAGGCTGCGCGTTGTGCGCTGCGTTCGCTGCAGGGGGAGTTCTCCCTTCAGATTAACGCAATGGTCGAGGCATTGACCGAATTGCGCATGTTGGTTGAGGCAACGCTCGATTTTCCGGAGGAAGACGTGGAATTGCTGGACCGCGGAAACGCGCACCCACGGCTTGACCATGTAAGACGGCAATTGATGCAGATTATCGCGGCATCACGGCAAGGCAGGCTGTTACGCGAAGGCGTCCAGGTTGTGCTAGCGGGGCAGCCTAACGTAGGCAAATCGAGCCTGTTAAACGCGTTAGCGGGTGTCGAGCGCGCCATTGTCACGGAGTTGCCCGGGACGACGCGCGACGCGATACGCGAGACCATTAATTTAAGTGGCATACCGTTGCACGTCATCGATACGGCCGGCCTGCGCGACCCACTCGATCCGGTAGAGAAAATTGGAATTACTAAAACCTGGGAGGCCATCGGCGCGGCGGATTTAGTGCTGTGGATAAGCGATGCGACACGCAAGGAAACCCAGATGACTGACCCTGCGTTGGCAGCAAATTTACCGGCGGGGACACCGCAACTACATATCGTGAACAAAATCGATCTCTTGGCGGTCGAGCCGCATCGTTGTACGTGGCCAGGCGCAGTTGAACTCACCGTATCGGCCAAAACCGGCGCAGGCCTGGATCTGCTCCGTTCAGCCATGCTGGAGGCCGTCGGTTGGGGCGGCACTGGGGAAGGCGTTTTCATGGCGCGCGAACGCCACTTGCAAGCGCTACACACCGCTGCAAGTCATCTCGATTTAGCAGTTGCCAGAACGGCGGAACTCGAGTTGTTTGCCGAAGAACTGAAACTGGCGCAAAACGCGCTAGCCAGTATTACCGGCGAAGTGTCTGCTGACGACTTGCTGGGCAAGATTTTCTCGCACTTCTGCATCGGGAAATAACCCACGCTCCCGACGTTTCACGTGGAACATCGTGCAGCGATGGCGTATTGAATTTCCGTTCTCAAAGTGGTGTTCTTTAAAGTTGGCCGTTTAGCTATTGTTCCACGTGAAACATCCTGGCAGCCACCGCCCCACGCTTCGTCTTCGGATTGTTTTCGGGTATCATGGCGACCCTGATTTGGGTCAACACAACGCATGTATTTCTCTGAAAAATTTGACGTAATCGTGGTGGGTGGCGGTCACGCCGGAACCGAAGCAGCACTTGCCAGCGCGCGCATGGGTCGACGTACGTTGTTGCTAACGCATAACGTCGAAACACTCGGTCAAATGTCGTGCAATCCATCGATTGGTGGCATCGGAAAAGGCCATCTTGTCAAAGAAATTGATGCGCTGGGTGGCGCCATGGCAGCAGCCACCGACGAGGCGGGAATCCAGTTTCGCATCCTCAACTCCAGCAAGGGCCATGCGGTGCGCGCGACGCGTGCCCAAGCCGACCGCGTACTGTACCGGAAGGCAATTCGTGGTCGCCTTGAAAACCATCCTAATCTATTAATTTTTCAGCAATCTGTTGATGATCTGACGATAGAGGGGGAACGCGTGACCGGGGTTGTAACCCAACTCGGCTTGCGCTTCACCGCTGACGCTGTCGTGTTGACCACTGGTACGTTCTTGTCCGGCCTGGTCCATGTGGGGCTGCAGAACTACCAAGCCGGGCGTGCCGGAGACCCACCTTCCCTCAGTTTGGCCGCACGATTGCGGGAACTGCAATTGCCGGTGGGACGGCTCAAAACCGGTACGCCACCGCGCATCGATGGTCGCAGCATAGATTTTTCGCGGCTGGCGGTGCAGCCCGGCGACGATCCGGTGCCAGTGTTCTCATTTCTCGGTTCGCCGGCGCAACATCCGACGCAACTGCCGTGCTGGATTACGCACACCAACGCGGGGACCCACGAAATTATTCGCGGCGGCCTTGATCGTTCGCCGCTGTTCACCGGCGTCATCGCAGGCGTGGGTCCGCGCTATTGTCCGTCGATCGAAGACAAGATTACGCGTTTTGCCGACAAGTCCTCGCACCAGATATTTCTCGAACCCGAAGGTTTGACGGTCAACGAGTTTTATCCCAATGGCATATCAACGAGTCTGCCGTTCGATGTGCAAATCGCGCTCGTACGCTCGATCGACGGGTTGGAGCACGCGCACATCACGCGGCCGGGCTACGCGATTGAATACGATTATTATGATCCGCGCGGGCTCAAGAGTTCGCTTGAGACTAAGGCGATCAGGGGCCTTTTTTTTGCCGGCCAGATCAACGGCACCACGGGTTACGAAGAAGCGGCGGCGCAAGGATTGCTTGCCGGTATCAACGCCGCGCGCTTCGTGGCCGGTGAGGAGTCGTGGTGTCCGCGTCGCAATGAAGCCTATCTCGGCGTGTTGGTCGATGACCTGATTACGCGTGGCGTATCGGAGCCGTATCGCATGTTCACCAGCCGCGCCGAATATCGTTTGAGCCTGCGCGAAGACAACGCGGATATGCGGCTGACGGAAATCGGCCGCCGGCTCGGCGTCGTGGATGACCGGCGCTGGCAGCATTTCGAATGCAAGCGCGAAGCCGTCACGCGCGAATTCGAGCGATTGAAATCGAGCTGGGTCAATCCGAAAGTCGTCGCACAACATGAATACGAGCGCGTACTGGGACAACCTATCGAGCGCGAATACACGCTACTCGATTTATTGCGCCGGCCCAGCGTGACCTATGGTGCATTGATGACACTGCCTGATGCGGGTCCGCCGGTAACTGACCCGCGGGTCGCCGAGCAGGTGGAAATTCAGTGCAAATACCAGGGCTATATCGCGCGTCAGCAGGATGAGATCACGCGCCAGCAGGCCTATGAAGAAACGCGTTTGCCGGCAGATCTTGATTACCGGCGCGTGCACGGGTTGTCGATCGAGGTGCAACAAAAACTCAATCAACATCGTCCGGAAACGCTCGGTCAGGCCGCGCGTGTTTCCGGGATAACGCCGGCGGCGATCTCATTGCTATTGGTACATTTGAAGCGGGGTTTCGGTGCTGCGCAAAAAACCGCATGAACGTTGCCGAGCAACTCGCGCAAGGCATAGCGGAGCTGGGCTTGCAGGTGCCTGCCGATATTCGCGCCAAGCTCGTGGATTATCTCGCGCTGATCGCCAAATGGAACCGCGTGCACAACCTCACAGCGGTGCGCGAAACCGACAAGATGGTCAGCGTGCACTTGCTCGATTCCCTGGCAGTAGTGCCGCATCTGCACGCAAATTCGGTGCTCGACGTCGGCAGTGGTGCGGGTTTACCGGGTATCCCGCTCGCGCTGATGTGGCCGCAGGCCGGCGTAACATTGCTCGACGGCAACCACAAGAAAGCGGCGTTCCTGCGCCAGGCTGTGATCGAGCTCGGACTCAAGAACGCCGCGGTGGTATGCGAGCGCGTCGAGTCGTGGCGTCCGCAAGAGGATTTTGATCTCGTGATCTCGCGTGCTTTTTCCGATTTGCCTGAATTCCTGCGACTCGCGGGGCGTCATTGCCGCGCTGATGGATTGATCGCGGCGATGAAGGGCGTTTATCCGGACGAAGAACTCACGCAGTTGCCGCCAGACTTCAGGCTGCACAGCACGGTGCCGCTTACTGTTCCGGGATTGCGCGCGGAGCGGCATCTCGTTTTGCTTACCCCGGCGCGCCAATAATATGACCAAGATACTTGCAATCACCAACCAGAAAGGCGGGGTCGGCAAGACCACGACCGGTGTCAATCTCGCCGCGAGCCTTGCCGCGACCAAACAACGGGTACTGCTGGTTGATCTTGATCCCCAGGGTAACGCCACCATGGGTAGTGGCATCGATAAGCGCGCGTTGCCGCACACCATCTATCATGTGCTGCTGGGTGAAGCAGAGATCGGCGCGGTGCGCGTGAGATCGACTGCTGGCAACTACGACGTAGTGCCGGCAAACCGGGAACTGGCAGGAGCCGAGGTTGAACTGGTCGACCTTGATGAGCGGGAAACGCGGCTTAAGTCAGCGCTCGCTACGCTGGAACACGAGTACGATTTCATCCTGATCGACTGCCCGCCCGCGCTTAATTTGTTAACGGTCAATGGGCTGTGCGCAGCGCACGCCGTACTCATACCGATGCAGTGCGAATACTACGCGCTCGAAGGCTTGAGCGACCTCGTGCAAACGATCAAGAAAGTGCGCACTCACCTTAACCCGCAACTCCAGATCGAGGGCCTCTTGCGCACGATGTTCGATCCGCGCAATACGCTTGCGCAACAAGTATCGGCACAGCTGCAGCAGCATTTTGGCGACAAGTTGTATCGCACGGTGATCCCGCGCAACGTGCGGCTCGCCGAAGCGCCGAGTCATGGCGTGCCCGCGCTGGGCCTTGATAAGGGCTCGAAAGGGGCGCAAGCGTATCTCGCTCTCGCGGGCGAAATGCTCAATCGCTCCGTGCCTGGCGTTTAGGGCAAGCGACCGCTATGGCAAAGATGAAAGGATTAGGACGCGGGCTCGATGCCCTGCTCGGAGGTGATGAATCAACTACAGCGCCTGTCAGCGCCGACCGCCAAGCTGAAATCAAAATCGACCTGCTGCGACCTGGAAAATATCAACCGCGCACGCACTGGGACGAGGCGGGACTCAAGGAACTGGCCGATTCAATTAAAGCGCAGGGCATCATGCAACCGATACTGGTGCGCCCCATCGATGGCGGACGTTACGAAATCATCGCCGGTGAGAGGCGCTGGCGTGCCGCGCGGATTGCTGGCCTGAGCGCCGTGCCCGCGCTGGTGCGCATGGTGCCGGACAATGCCGCGCTGGCCATGGCGCTGATCGAAAACATCCAGCGTGAGGACTTGAACCCGCTCGAGCAGGCGAACGGCATACAGCGCCTCGTTACGGAGTTTGGTATTACCCACGACAAAGCGGCCGAGATGGTGGGCCGCTCGCGCAGCGCCGTAACCAATTTGTTGCGGTTGTTGGGACTTGCCGAACCCGTGCGCGATCTCGTGCAGCAAGGCAAGCTCGACATGGGGCACGCGCGCGCATTGCTGGCCCTGACCGGCATGCAGCAAATAGAAACGGCGCGGCTGATCGCGGAACGCGGAATGTCGGTGCGCGACACCGAAAAACTCGTCGGGCGGCTCGTGACCGGTGTCGCCGGCAAGAAAACGCGCCGCATTACAGACCGCGACATACTCCGCCTGCAGGAGGAACTGTCGCAAAAGCTCGGCACCTCGGTAGCTGTCAAGGTCGGCGCCAAGAAAGGCAGCGGCAAATTGATCATCGCGTACAGCACGTTGGATCAGCTCGATGCCGTACTGGCACGGCTCAAGCGCTGACCGCGATGCGCTTGTTGCACTGCAATGTGGTTTGACGCCGGATGCTCAAACTTAGTAAAATCAACCAGTTTGCTCCTTGGGCGATCTTGGCGGTTTTCAAAATCGAGAGCAAACCACTGCGCACCGTTCTGCGCTGGCAGTTATACGCCACTGCGGCTATGGCACTGGTGGCCGGCATATTGAGCGGGATGCATGGCGCATTTTCTGTGGCGCTGGGTGGTTTCGTAAGTTGGGCCGCAGGGTTGGTTTTTGCGCTGATGGTCTCCGGCAGCCGGATAAAAAGTGCCGGAGAGACGCTGCGCATCTTGTTCCGGGCGGAAGCCAGCAAGGTAATGCTGATGATATTCCTGTTGTGGCTGGTGCTGACGACTTATCAGGACGTGGTGCCGGTCGCGTTTTTTGCGGGATTCGTCGTCTCGGTGCTGGTATCCCAGGCGGCGTTGTTAGTACGCGAGAGTTAACACGATTTAGGAAAGATTGATGGCTTCCGCAGCCGAAATGACACCGACCGAATACATCGGCCACCACCTGACTTTCGATGCCCGTCAAATCGGCGATGGCGGCTTCTGGACGCTCAATGTCGATACCCTGGGCACCTCGATATTACTCGGCGTCATCGGTTTCGGCTTTATGTGGTTGATTGCGCGCGGCGCGACGGCCAGCGTACCTGGCAAGCGCCAGGCATTTGTCGAACTGCTGGTCGACTTCGTCGACGAGCAGGTCAAGGGCATGTTTCATGGCGCGCGCGGTTTTATCACCCCGCTGGCGTTGACCGTGTTCGTGTGGGTGCTGCTGCTGAATGCGATGGATTTTCTGCCCGTTGATTGGGTCGGGTTCGGCACTCATTACATCAACGCGCACGGATTCCGGATTGTTCCCACTGCCGACGTTAATACGACGTTTGCGCTCGCGTTGTCGGTGTGGTTCCTGATGCTGTTCTACACGATTAAGGTCAAGGGATTTTTCGGCTGGATACACGAACTCTTTTGCGCGCCGTTCGGCAGCAATCCCTTGCTGTGGATATTTAATTTTCTGTTTAACATGGTCGAATACATATCCAAGCCGCTGTCCCATTCGCTGCGGCTATTTGGGAATATGTACGCCGGCGAAATCATATTCCTGCTGCTATGGATGATGGCGGCGACCAGCATTGCCGGCACGGTGTTCGGCGCGATACTCGGTCTGGGTTGGGCGATATTCCACATCCTGATCGTCGTGCTGCAAGCCTACATTTTCATGATGCTCACCATCGTCTATATTGCGATGGCGCACGAAAGCCACTGATTCTTCAGACTCACCTCAAACCCGTTCAAGAAAGGACAGCAAAATGGACAAGTTACAATTAATGGCACAGATTCAGGCGTACACCGGGATCGGCATCGGACTGATGATCGGCTTGGGCGCGCTGGGCGCGTGTATTGGCGTCGGCATCATGTGCAGCCGCTTTCTGGAAGGTGCCGCCCGTCAGCCCGAACTTATGCCGCAACTACAGGCCAAAGTGTTCCTGCTGCTCGGCCTGATCGACGCCTCGTTCATCATCGGCGTTGGCCTCGCGATGTTCTTCGCCTTCGCCAACCCGCTGCTGACGGTTCTCAAGTAACGTCGCGCGCCGAAAGATCCCGTAAGGGAACATCATGGATATCAATTTAACGCTTTTCGCACAGGCGGCCACGTTCGCGGCGTTTATCTGGTTCACGGCCAAATTCATCTGGCCGCCCCTGATGCGCGCGATAGAAGCCCGCCAGAAACAGATCGCCGACGGTCTCGCCGCGGGCGAAGAGGGCAAGCGCTCGCTCGAATTGTCCGGGCGGCAAGTCGAGGAGGAAATCGCCCGGGCGCGCCTGCGCGCCGCCGAGATCGTGGGGCAGGCGGAGAAACGCTCTGTGCAAATGATCGAGGAAGCAAAAACCTCGGCGCGTGATGAAGGTAGCCGGGAAAAGGCCGCGGCGAAGGCCGAGATCGAGCAGGAGGTTTCGCGTGCGCGCGAAATGTTGCGCACCCAGGTGGCCGCGCTGGCCGTGGCGGGAGCCGAAAAAATTCTGCGCCGCGAAGTCGACGCCAAGGCGCACGCCGATTTGCTGCAGGCAGTGCAGGCGGAGTTGTAAGACCGCATCATGGCAGAAACGATCACCATCGCGCGCCCGTACGCTGAAGCCGCATTCAGGCTGGCGCGTGAAAAAGCATCGCTCGGCACGTGGTCGGAGATGCTGCGGCTCCTGGATATCGTCGTACGTGACGAACGCGTCGCGCGCTGCATCGGGGACCCCAATGTGAGCGGCCCGCAACTTGAGAGTCTTGTCCTCGGCGTCTGCGGCGAGCAGCTTGACGGCGCGGGCAGGAATTTCGTGCAGGTACTGATCAGCAATGACCGGCTGGCGGTGGTCCCCGCGATTCTCGAATTATTCGAACAACTCAAGCGCGAGCACGAAGGCGTGCTCGAAGCGCAGATCTTCTCGGCTTTTGCCATTGATGGCGCGCAAGTCGATCTGCTGGTGAAGAAGCTTGAATCGAAATATCAGCGCAAAGTACGCGCCGAGGTCAGCAT
>JAYVME010000159.1:0-11832 GCA_043759115.1 Betaproteobacteria bacterium
CCGGCGGCCTTGATGACCTTGTTCCATTTCTCGCGTTCCGACACGAAAAATTTTTCCGCGTCGGCCGGCGAGCCGCCCAGCGGCACGACACCCATTTCGATCCAGCGCTGCTGCATGTCCGGCGCTTTCAGAAACGCATTCATGTCGGTATTGAGCTTGCGGATGATGTCGGCGGGAACTTTCGCGGGCGCCGCAATGGTAAACCACGCCGTCGCTTCGAATCCCGGCACACCCGTCTCCGCGACAGTCGGCACTTCGGGCATGCTCGGGCTGCGCTCTTTGCTCGTCATGCCGAGCGCGCGCACCTTGCCCGCCCTGACTTGCGCAATCGCCGTCGGCAGATTCTCGAACATCAATTCGATCTGCCCGCCGAGCAGATCCTGCATCGCCTGCGCGCTGCCTTTGTATGGAATGTGCGTGAGATTGACGCCGGTGACGAGTTTGAACCACTCGCCTGCCATGTGCGTCGACGAGCCGCTGCCCGCCGTGCCGAAATTGAGGCGTCCAGGATTTTTCTTCGCGAGCTCGATGAACTCTTTTACGTTTTTCGCCGGTACCGACGGATGCACGATCAAAATGTTCGGCACGTCGGCATACATCGCGACCGGCTGCAGATCGCGCGCCGGATCGTAGTTGAGCTTCGAATAAATCGCGTACGCGGCGTGGATGCCGATGGTGCCGAATACGATGGTGTAACCGTCGGGCGTGGCGCGCGCCGCTGCTTCGGCGCCGACGTGGCCGCCCGAGCCAGGGCGGTTCTCGACCACCATCTGCTGCCCGTATTGCTGGGTCAGGCGCTGCGCCAGCACGCGGCTCAGCACGTCTGCCGTGCCGCCCGCGACGAACGGCACCACCAGGCGAACGGGCTTGACGGGATATTGCTGCGCGTGCGCCGGCGCCGCGGCGATGGCGCCGGTGATTGCGAATAGTGCCGTCAACTTGCGCATAGGCCGGTTTCCCTCGTCATACGTCATTCAGTCGGAATATTCGCGTCCTTGATGACCTGCGCCCAACGCTTCAATTCGGCGTCGATCAACTGCGCGAACTGCTCGGGTGCCGGCGTCACCGGTTCGAGCGCGGCGCCGGCCAGCCGTTCACGCACGTCGGGCAGCGCAATTGCGCGGCCGATTTCGTTATACAGTTTCTGCACCACCGCCTTCGATGTGCCGGCGGGCGCGACCACGCCGTACCAATTGGTGACGACGATGTCCCTGAATCCCAGTTCGACGAACGTCGGCACATCCGGCAGCGTGGCACTGCGCTTGGCTGATGCCGCGACGAGCGCTTTCAAGCGGCCGGCTTTGATGAACGGCACCGCGCCGGGCGCGGTCGCGAATGTCGATTGGATCTGTCCCGCCACCACATCGGCCGTTGACGGGCCCGAGCCTTTGTACGGAATGTGATTGAGACTGACGCCAGCCTTCAACATAAACAACGCGCCAGTCAAATGGCTGCCGCTGCCGTTGCCCGCCGAGCCGACGTTGATTTTACCGGGCTGCGCTTTCGCCAGCGCGATGAATTCCTTGAGAGTCGCCGCCGGCACCGACGGATGTACCACGAGTATGTACGGCGTATCCGCGATCAACGACACCGGCACGAAGCTTTTTTGCGCGTCGTAGCGTTTTTGTTTGAAGTAAGAAGCATTGATGGTATACGACGAATCCGCGAGCAACAGCGTGTAACCATCTGCCGCCGCGGCGGCCGCAAGTTCGGCGCCGAGCATGCCCGCGGCCCCCGGGCGGTTATCGACGACTATCGTTTGCCCGAGCGACTCGCTCATACGCTGGCCGACGATGCGCCCTACGATGTCGCTGCCGCCGCCTGGCGCATAGGGAACAACCATGCGGATCGGCTTGCCGGGATAGTCTGATTGAGCTGACGACAAGGTTACGGCGCCAAACGACAACGCCGCGGCTGTCATGGCGCGAAATGCGTACCGGTGCATGAGGATATTCCCGTGTATCAGCGATGCCCAGCAACAACCTGTGGGCGAGCTTTCAGTATATCCCACGCCGCGCGGGCGCGCTTGCGCAAAACCCGGCCGTTCGTGCCGCGGTTTGTTAGAATGGATCGATGAATACTGTTGCCAACCGTCCGCAACTCGACGTTGCGCGCCAACGCGCAGTCGTCGCCGCGCTCACCACGTTTTTGCCGGAACACGCGCTGCTGTACGCGCGCGAAGACGTCCAGCCCTACGAATGCGACGGCTTACCCGCCTTTCGCCAGTTGCCGATGGTGGTCGCGCTGCCGGAAACCGAAGACCAGGTTCAGCGCATTCTCACGACCTGTCATGCGTTGCGCGTGCCGGTGGTGGCGCGCGGCGCCGGCACCGGGCTCTCCGGCGGCGCGCTACCGCCCGGCGACGGCGTGCTGCTGTCGCTCGCGCGCTTCATGCGCATTCTCGATATCGATCCGGCCGCGCGCACCGCGCGGCTGCAACCCGGCGTGCGCAATCTCGCAATCTCCGAAGCCGCCGCGCAGTACGGGCTCTACTACGCGCCTGATCCATCGAGCCAGATTGCGTGCTCGATTGGTGGCAACGTCGCGGAAAATTCTGGCGGCATGCACTGTCTCAAGTACGGGCTGACCGTGCACAACATCATGAAGCTGCGCGCCTACACGATAGACGGCGACCTGCTTGAAATCGGCAGCGACGGACTCGACGCGGCAGGCTACGATCTGCTCGCGCTCATGACCGGCTCGGAAGGACTGCTCGCGGTAATCACGGAAGTCACCGTCAAGCTGCTGCCCAGCCCCGAGCGCGCGCAATGCATACTCGCCGCGTTCGACGATGTCGCGAAGGCGGGCCAGGCGGTCGCCAACATCATCGGCGCCGGCATTATTCCAGCCGCGCTCGAAATGATGGACCAGATCACCACCGGCGCGGTGGAACCGTTCGTGCATGCCGGTTATCCGCTCGACGCGGCAGCGATTCTGTTGTGCGAATCCGACGGCAACGAGGCGGAAGTCGCCGAGGAAATCGAGCGCATGAAAACCGTCATGCAGGCGAGCGGCGCGACCGAAGTCCGAGTCTCGACGAGTGAAGCCGAACGCTACCGCTTTTGGGCCGGACGCAAAGCCGCGTTCTCCGCTGCGGGGCGCGTCTCGCCTGACTACTATTGCATGGACGGCACGATTCCGAAAAAAGCGCTGCCGCGCGTGCTCAATGCGATCACCGAGCTGTCAAAAAAATACGGCCTGCGCTGCATGAACGTATTCCATGCCGGCGACGGCAATCTGCATCCGCTGATTCTTTACGACGCGAACACGCCCGGGGAACTCGAGAAAACCGAACGGTTCGGCATGGAGATCCTGCTGCTGTCGATCGAAGTCGGCGGCACGATCACCGGCGAGCACGGCGTCGGCGTCGAGAAAATCGATGCCATGTGCGTGCAGTTCACGCCGCTCGAACTCGCAACGTTCCACGGCATCAAGGCCTCTTTCGACGAACACGCGCTGCTCAATCCCGGCAAAGCCGTGCCGACCCTGCATCGCTGCGCGGAATTCGGCCGCATGCACGTGCATGCGGGGCAAGAGAAATTTCCCGACCTGCCAAGATTCTGAACGAGAGGCGTGAGGCGTCAGGCGTGAGGGGTGAGGCGAAAACGGCATCAATCTTTGCCCGCCTAACGCCTCACGCCTAACGCCTCACGCATCCGAACCCATGCACGACATTATCGATCAACTAACCGACACGATCCGCGACGCCGCCGCGCATCGCACGCCGCTGTGCATCCGCGGCGGCGGCAGCAAGAATTTTTACGGCGGCCCGCCGCGCGGCGGGTCTTTAAGCGTCGCCGCATACCGCAGCATCATCGACTACGACCCCAGTGAACTCGTGATCACGGCGCGCGCGGGCACGCCGCTCGCGGAAATCGAAACCGCGTTACGCGACAAAGGACAGATGCTCGCGTTCGAGCCGCCCCACTTCGGCCCCCATTCAACCCTGGGTGGTTGCATTGCGGCAGGACTCTCGGGCCCGCGGCGCGCGTATGCGGGAGCGGTGCGCGATGCGGTGCTTGGCGTGCGCATGCTCGACGGCAAAGGCGACGATCTGCGCTTCGGCGGCCAGGTGATGAAAAATGTCGCCGGCTTCGATGTGTCGCGCCTGCTGGCCGGCTCAATGGGCACACTGGGCGTGATGCTTGAGATATCGCTCAAGGTGCTGCCCGTGCCGGTGGCGGAGGCGACGTTGTGTTTCGAGCACACTGCCGCTGATGCGATAGCCGCGATTAACGAATGGGCGGGCAGACCCCTGCCGCTCTCCGCCACCGCATGGCACGACGGCAAATTGTTCGTCCGCTTGTCCGGCGCGTCCGCCGCGGTTGCGGCCGCGATAAAAGTGCTCGGCGGCGGACGGCTCAGCGAGGCCGACGCGCAATGCCATTGGCAGGATATACGCGAGCACACCGCCGCATTTTTCAATACCACCAAGCCGGTGTGGCGGTTATCCATGAAATCCACCACGCCGCCGCTCAACCTGCCCGGCGCGCAACTGATCGAATGGAACGGCGCATTGCGCTGGGTGGCAACCGATGCCGATGCCGCCACCGTTCGCGACGCCGCGAAATTCGGCGGCGGCCACGCCACGCTTTTCCGCGGCGGCGACAAAACGGTCGGCGTGTTTCATCCGCTGCCGCCGGCGCTGATGACGATACAGCGCAATCTCAAACGCACGTTCGATCCGGCGGGCATCTTCAATCCCGGCCGCATGTATGCCGAATTTTGAAAAGCGTGAGGGGTCAGGGGTAAGCAGTAAGCGGAAAAACCATGCAAGCGGCCGCACGGCGGCAGAGGCATTTTCCGCCTCACCGCTCACCGCTCACTCCTTACGGCACTAACAATGCAAACCAATCTAGCCGACTTCATCAAAGACACGCCGCAGGGCCGCGAAGCCGACGCGATCCTGCGCAAATGCGTGCACTGCGGGTTCTGCGCCGCGACCTGCCCGACCTATCTTTTGCTCGGTGATGAGCTCGACAGTCCGCGCGGCCGCATTTACCTGATGAAGCAGGTGCTTGAAGGCGCACCCGCTACTGTAAAAACTCAATTGCATCTCGACCGCTGCCTGACCTGCCGCGCGTGCGAGACGACCTGCCCGTCCGGTGTGCAATACGGACGGCTGCTCGACATCGGACGCGCTATCGTCGATGAACAAGTCGGCCGCGGCGCCGCAGAGTCGGTCGTGCGCAAAGCGCTGCGTACCGTGATTCCCCACGCATCGCGCTTTGCGCCGCTGCTTAAATTAGGACAACTGGCCCGGCCGCTGCTGTTCGGCGCGCTGAAGCGCAAAGTTCCGCCACCGGCTCGCGCCCAAATCTGGCCGACGAGTTCGCACGCGCGCAAAATGCTCGTGCTCGACGGCTGCGTGCAACCGAGTCTATCCCCGAACACCAATGCCGCCGCCGCGCGTGTGCTCGACCGGCTTGGCATCACGCTCGTCCGCGCAGCGCAAGCTGGTTGCTGCGGCGCCGTCGCGTATCACCTCAACGCGCAGGACGAAGCTCTGGACTCTATGCGGCGCAACATCGATGCATGGTGGCCGCACATCGAGGAGGGTACGGAAGCCCTCGTGATGACCGCCAGCGGTTGCGGCGCGATGGTCGCCGAATACGGCCACCTCCTCGCGCACGATACCGCCTACGCCGAAAAAGCGGCGCGCATTTCCGCGCTGATGAAAGACATCAGCGAAGTCATCGCCGCGGAGAAGGAAAAGCTGAAGGCTCTTTCGCCTCACGCCTCACGCCTCACGCCTCACCGCAAGGTCGCGTTTCACGCCCCTTGCAGCCTCCAGCACGGCCTCAAACTCAAAGGCACGGTCGAAGCGCTGCTCGCGGATCTCGGCTTCGACTTAACACCGGTGCCCGACGCTCATTTGTGCTGCGGCTCGGCCGGCACTTACTCGATCCTGCAACCGAAGTTATCGCAGCAATTGCTGAAAAACAAGATCACCGCGCTGACCTCCGGCGCGCCGACCGCCATCGTCACCGCCAACATCGGCTGCCAGTCGCATTTGCAAACGGCCACGGGTCTGCCGGTCATGCACTGGATCGAAGCGCTGGATGCACGCCTTGGTTAAAGCCGCGGTGAAACAACAGGCAGTTCCGCTTTTTACCGCGGCGATGGCGGATGCCGCTGAAAAGTTGTACCTCAACGAACAATGCATCCTGGTCTATCGCGGCGAGTTCTGGACGGCCAAACAGCGCCAGGCCGTGTCGATCCACGAAATCTCGTACCGCGCATGCTTCAAGCCGCAACTACCCGCTTATTTCATTTCGCGTCTGACCGCGCCCGGCGATGTCGTATACGATCCCTTCAGCGGACGCGGCACGACCGCAGTCGAAGCGGCACTGCACGGCCGGCGCGTGATCGCCAACGATTTCAATCCCCTGAGCGCCCTGCTCACGCGCCCGCGGCTTGAGCTACCCGACCTCGAAGCAATTTCCACGCGCCTCGCGGAAATCGATCTGGACGCGAAATCGACCGTTGCCCTGGACTTGTCGATGTTCTTTCACGACGACACGCTGCGTGAAATCGCGGCGCTGCGCGATTACCTGATAAGCCGGCACGCGCAAGACCAAGAAGACGCCGTCGACCGCTGGATACGCATGGTCGCGACCAACCGCCTCACCGGCCACTCGAAGGGATTCTTCTCGGTCTACACGCTGCCGCCCAACCAGGCCACGTCCGCGCAACGCCAGATCAAGATCAACCAGCAGCGCGCGCAAACCCCCGGCTATCGCGATACGCGCGCGCTTATCCTGAAAAAGTCACGCCAACTGCAACGCGGGATCACAGCCGAGCAGCGCGCGTCCCTGCATGCCGCAGCGGCGCGTGCGCGATTTATGACTGGCAAAGCCGACGCCACGCACGGCATGGCTGACGCATCCGTGCAACTCACCGTGACCTCGCCGCCGTTTCTCGACATCGTGCAGTACGCGAACGACAACTGGCTGCGCTGCTGGTTCAACAACCTCGACGCGGATGCGATTGCCGCCGGCATCACCATGTCGCGCACCATCGAAGACTGGAATGCGGCGATGGCGCGGGTATTTACCGAACTCTATCGGGTGACCCGCAAAAACGGCTGGGTCGCTTTCGAAGTCGGTGAAGTGCGCAAGGGAACAATCCGGCTTGAGGAACACGTGGCGCCCACGGGCATAGCCGCAGGGTTTGAATGCGAGGCGATCCTCTTCAACGAGCAACAGTTCACCAAGACCGCCAACATCTGGGGCGTCGGCAACAATAACGCGGGAACAAACAGCAACCGGATTGTGATACTGCGCAAGCGCGGCTGACCGCCTGCGCATCAGTTTTATTCATCATGCCATTGCAAAATTTTTCGCTGCCTGCCGGCGGATTCGCCTATCATGTAACAGGCTTGGGAACACAGATGCCCGCCTTAAGTCCAATTCCAAAGGAGAATTTCATGCACAAGCCATTCCGTGCGCGCACGCCCGCGCTTGCCGTCTTCCTCACCTTGTTTCTTGCCTGCCGCGCGTTCGCCGCCGAGCCGGTCAAACTCACGGTCGGCTATCAGCCGTATGACACGATTTCCTACTCCGCGGTGGTCATCCGCGCACTCGATCTGTGGAAGAAGTACCTGCCGCCCGGCAGCGAAGTCGAGTTCCAGGCGGCACTTCAGGGTTCGATCATCGTCAACCAGATGCTCGCCAACAAGCAGCAGATCGGTTACCTCGGCGACATGCCGGCGGTGGTTGCAACGACCAAGCGCAGCGTCGCGCCGATCAACCTGGTCGCGAATACCGGCATGTCCCAGGGGCAGCGCTGTAACGTGGTGATGGTGCGCGCCGACGCGCCCAAGTTCAAATCATCCGACGAAGCGATCAAGTGGCTCGACGGCAAAGTAATGGCGACGCCGTTCGGCAGCTGCGCGCATCGATTCCTGGGGCTCATGATCGAGAAGACCAAGATCAAGCCGGCGCAAATCCTGAATCAGTCGATCGAAGTCATCGCGACCAACCTGCGCACCGGAAAAATCGACGGCGCGGTGTTGTGGGAGCCTTCAGTGTCGCGCATCGGCGATATCGTCGGCGAAGGCGTCGCGCGCATCGTCGCGACCGGCTACACATTCGGCATATCGGACGCCGGCGCGATCGCCATGCGCGAAGACTTCATGAAACAGCGGCCCGACATCGTCGAGGCCTGGCTAAAGACCGAGCTCGAAGCGCAGCGCTACGTCCTCGACCCGAAAAACTGGAACAAGGTCGCCGAGTTCGTCAAAGGCCAGACGGCCGGCATCACGGTGCCCATGGCGTGGTTTTCGATTTATGGCGCGATTCCGGCGTCAGCCGGCGGCAGCCCGATGCGCGATGAAAAGCCGTTCGTGTTCGACGACCGCGTGCAAAAACTGATGAAAGAAACCTACGTCTACCTGCACGACAGCAAGGCGATCGATGTCGACAAGCCCGCGCCCGGGGCGCTCGACGACTCGATCGCGCGCAAGGTCGCGAAGGAGGCCAAGGCGACGCTACCGCTGGGAACCATCAAGGCGCAGGACGTTTCCAAAGCGCCGAAGTAAGCAGCACCGGGCGGGCGGACGCCCGGCCGCCTAGTCCGCGGCGTCGATAAATCCCGCGAGATCCGCCGCCACTCCGGACGGCAGCGATTTCGCGCGTCGCGTCACGGGGTCGAGTACCACCATCACCGCTTCGGCCACGGAAACGCACTTGCCGTCCTTGAACATGCCCTGCCCGAACGTGATCGAGGTGCGGCCGAAGCGCCGTATCGAAATGCCGACTTCCACCTCGCCCGGGTAATGCATCTCGGCTAGATATTCGATGGTGATCTTGACCAGCGCAAACATGTCGGTCTTCGCCATTAGCGGACGCACGTGGGTATGGAGAAAATCGGCACGCACGCTGGTATAAAGAACGGCAAATATCGCGTTGTTGACGTGATGCTGATGATCGACGTCGGTCAGGCGCAACTTGTCGGTATTCCAAACCTTGTAGCGGGCACGATCTGCGAGCGGGTGCGGGGGCTTTGCAAGGCGACTATGTGAACCACGCGAAACGGATGTTGCTGTCATGCCGCCTGCTCTTTCTTTCATTCCGTCATGCCGGCGCAAGCCGGTTGCGCCCCCATCCTACCTTCCCCCGCAAGCAGGGGAAGGGGATACCGGCTTCCGCCGGAATGACAATCCCTTGTTATCCTGGACTACAACTGCGCGAGTATCTTATCGGCGCCGCTCACTTCGAACTTGCCCGCCGCCTCGAGATTGAACGCCTTGACCACGCCGTCCTCGATGATCATCGCGTAACGCTGCGAGCGCACACCCATGCCGCGCGCGGTGAGGTCCATTTCGACTCCCAGCGCCTTCGTATAAAGCGCACTGCCGTCCGCTATCATGCGAACTTTGCGGAAGGCCTTGTTGTCCTTGCCCCACGCCGCCATTACGAATGCGTCGTTGACCGAAAGACACCAGATCTCGTCGATACCTTTGGCCTTGATTTTGTCCGCATCCTGCACGAAACCGGGCAGGTGAGCGGCACTTCAAGTCCGGGTATAGGCGCCGGGCAGCCCGAACAACACGATGCGCTTGCCCTTCATCGCATCCGGCATCGCGATTTCGTCGGCCGCCGTCGGGCAGCCCGCGAACCATTCGACCGGCAGTTCCCACAGCTTGCCCACCGGCAGTTTGTCGCCCACCTTGATCGTCATTGCATTCTCCTTGAGCAAAAAATCGAACTTTATGCTGTGATAGTATACAGGCGAAACAGCGCTCGGCATGCACGTGCGGGCGTCCTCTGAATTATCCGTCCGCAGGTCTGCACAAAAAAAGAACCGCGTGGCGCACAGCCCGGGAGATGCATCGCATGGCGATCAACTATGAAACCCTGATCAACTGGAAAATTCCTGAAGTCGAGCAGCAACTGAGCAAACGCGACACCATCCTGTACGCACTCGGCGTCGGCCTCGGTGCCGACCCGTGCGATGCCAACCAGTTGAAATTCGTTTACGAGCCGAATCTACAGGCTCTGCCATCGATGGCGATCATCCTCGGCTATCCGGGCCCGTGGCACGCGCAGAGCGACACCGGTATCACGCGCAGCCACGTCGTGCACGGCGAACAGGGTTTCACCATCCACAAGGCGCTGCCGGTCGAAGGCGCGATTGTCGGACTGACCAAAGTTGTCGGCGTGCTCGACAAAGGCAAAGACAAGGG
Organism: Betaproteobacteria bacterium; assembly: GCA_043759115.1. Taxonomy (GTDB): domain Bacteria; phylum Pseudomonadota; class Gammaproteobacteria; order Burkholderiales; family SG8-41; genus PALSA-1004. Next base: position 10,190 of record JAYVME010000159.1, read on the forward strand.
CGCGCTCGTGCTGACGGAATGCACGGTGCGCGACAAGCAAAGCGGCGACACGCTCTGCACGCTCACCTCGACGACGTTCTGCCGCGCCGACGGCGGCTTCGGCGGCCCGACCGGTCCCGGCAAACCGCAGCATCCGATTCCCGACACGCCGCCGGATAGGGTGTGCGATCTGCCGACGCTGCCGCAGGCCGCACTCATCTACCGCCTCTCGGGCGATTACAATCCGCTGCACGCCGATCCAGCCTACGCGCAAAAGGCCGGCTTCAAGATGCCCATCCTGCACGGTCGCGCCACGTTCAGCGTCGCTGCGCACGCGCTGCTCAAGACCTGCTGCGGCTACGACGCGGCGCGCCTCAAGAGCATGGAAGGCCGCTTCTCGTCGCCAGTGTATCCCGGCGAAACCATCCGCACCGAAATGTGGCGCGCCGGCAACATCGTGTCCTTTCGCTCGACAGTACCTGCGCGCAACGTGACGGTACTCAACAATGGCCGCGCTGAGATCTTGGCTTGAGTATTAGATCAACAGCTTTGCCGCAAAGGATTTTTTTCAATACCCCCTTGAGGGGTACGCGAAGGACGCCAAGGAAAAAAAGCAAGAGATAAAAAAAGAAAAATATACAAAGCTAAAACTAACCAATAAGTGCGCATACTGTTTCTTGCAATGTCCGCCTTGTCTATCATTTTTCTGTTTTCCTTTGCGTCCTTTGCGTCCTTGGCGGCGAGGCTTTAGTGGCGAAGCTTTAGGCAGTTAATGTCTGAATCGAAAAACCTAGACACGCCGCGGGCGGCTATGACGCGGTAATCTGGACACTGGCCGCGATCGGCGTCGTGTCGGCGCTCAGTTTTTTTATTGCGATGAAGACCTGACAATCCGCGCGCGGCATTGGTAAACTGACCCATCGCCGCCACACTACGGCATTTAGCACGGAGAACTCCATGGAACGCAATTTCGACCGCAGCGCCGAGGACCTCGGCAACGTGGTGGCACTCGAACATGTCAATGTCACGGTGCCCGATCAACAATTGGCAACGCTCTTCTATAACACCGGGCTGGGACTGACGCGCGACCCCTACATCATGACCGGGCTGGAAAACATGTGGATGAACGTCGGCCGCAGCCAGTTTCATCTGCCGACGCAAAAAACCCCGCAGGTATTGCGCGGGCACACCGGCCTCGTGCTGCCCGAACGCGCAGCACTCTTGCGCAGACTGGCGATGGTGAAAGAGCGACTTGCGCACACCCGGTTTAAAGTCACCGAGCACGAAGCGTACGTCGAAGCGATCTGCCCGTGGGGCAACCGCATCCGCTGCCACGCGCCGGACGAAAAGCGCTTCGGCCGCATCCAGCTCGGCATGCCGTACGTCGAATTCGAAGTACCCACCGGCGTTGCCACGGGCATCGCGGAATTCTACCAACGCGTTCTGAAGACATCGGCCACGGTCGAGAACGATGCGGCGGGACGCTACGCGCGTGTGATGGTCGGCAAGGAACAACACCTGCACTTTCGCGAAACCGACCGCTTTTCCACCGACTACGACGGCCACCACATCCAGATTTACGTCACCGATTTTTCGGGGCCGCATGCGTGGCTGCTCAAAAAAGGGCTCGTCACCGAAGAGAGCGATCAATATCAGTATCGCTT
>JAYVME010000160.1:0-5282 GCA_043759115.1 Betaproteobacteria bacterium
GGGAACCGCGACGTTCAATAACTCGACCAGCTTTTGAACCGTATCTTCGACGCCGCTGGACATGCCGGTGATGTTGCCGCCGGGCCGCGCCAGACTGACGGCAAAACCTTCGCTCACCGGATCGGGCGAGGAGATAACGACGATGGGAATCGTTGCCGTCATCCGTTTCACCGCGTGACTTGCCGCTGAACCTAACGTCAGGATCAGGTCTACCTTCTGCTGCACTAATTCCGCCGCAAGCCCGTCCAGACGATCCGCATTGCCGTCCGCGTAACGCGCTTCGAGCACAAAATTCTTGCCCTCGACGTAACCACGTTCGCGCAGCCCCTCCATCAACGCGCCATATCTGCCGGAATCCGCCGTCGATTTACGCGAACCGAAGTCGAGATAACCGATACGCCAGACTTTTGATTGCGGTTGGGCGTGAGGGGTGAGCGGTGAGCCGAGCGCGGCCGCGCCAAGAGCCAACAGCAGTTTGCGACGCTTGTTCATTTCCTCACCTCATCGTCGGGCAAAAAGTTGCGCCGCGTTGAGCGGCCAGAGCACACTTGCGACTCTGCAACATCGTCCGTTCCAACGCGGCGACGCGAACCGGCAGTCCGCTGTCCGGTCTTGCGCAGCATTGTGTATAATCGAGGCACGGCGATAGATCGAGAGGTGGCGCCATGAATTATCGGGACATTATTACCATTGAACCGGGGAAGCGCGGCGGCAAACCGTGTATTCGCGGGATGCGCGTGACCGTCTACGATGTATTGGACTACCTCGCGTCCGGCATGACGCAACAACAGATTCTGCAGGATTTCCCCTACCTGACGGCCGCGGACATTCAAGCCTGCCTCGCCTACGCCGCCGACCGTGAACGGATGCAACTCACCGTAAACACGTGAAGCTGCTGTTCGACCAGAATCTGTCGCCACGGCTGGTCGATCTTCTGGTTGATGTATTCCCGGAGTCATCACATGTCCAATCGGTCAATCTCGACCGCGCGACTGATGAAGTCGTCTGGCAATTTGCCCGTGAACAGAGCTTCGTCATCGTAACCAAGGATTCGGACTTTCAGGAACGCAGCCAGATTGCCCGTTCCGTTCCTTGTGTGGTGTGGATTCGCCACGGGAACAGTTCGACCACGTACATCGAAGCCATGCTGCGAAAACACGCTGACGCCATTACGACTCTCGGGCGCGAGCAGGACGGAGAATTCCTGATTCTGCTGTAGTTCGGAATTCGACAAGACGGTCACTCGATCACCTTTTCCGCGCTGACCAGCAGCGAGTTCGGGATCTTGAGGCCCAATGCCTTCGCGACTTTCCGGTTGATAATCAATTCAAATTTCGTCGGTTGTTCGACTGGCAGGTCGGCGGGCTTTGCGCCTTTGAAAATCTTGTCCACATAGACTGCGGTGCGCCGGATACTGTCGGCAAGATTCGCCCCGTAGCTCATGAGGCAGCCCGCCTCTGGATAGACCCGATCGGCAGTCATGGTTGGCAGCCGGTGTTTCGCGGCCAATTCCGCGATCTGGTTCTTTTGTTGCTGGAACAGCGGAATGAGCAACACCATCAGCGCGCCGGCATTCTGCTGTCGCATCAATGAGAATGCGTGGTCAATTTCCTGAGGCGTTTGCGCTTCTACCGGCAGAATCTTTACGCCGAGTTTCAGTCCTGCGGCCTGGATGCTTGCCAGAGTCTTGATCGTGGCCTGGTTGGAAGGATTCACCAGCACCGCCACGCGTGACACCTTGGGCGCCATGCCGAGCAGCATTTCAAGGCGCTTGGGGCCAAGATCGACATTGAGGGTCGAGACCCCGGTGATGTTGCCCCCGGGCCGCGCCAGGCTTTTGACCAATCCACTGGCGACCGGGTCGCCGGCGCTGACAATGACGATGGGAATGGTGGCGGTGGCTTTTTGCAATGCGAGAGCGCCGTCGTTTGAGGCTGTTACGATCACATCGACTTTAAACTGCACCAGTTCCGCCGCGAGCCCCGCCATGCGCTTGACGTCGTTGTCCGCAAAGCGCCATTCGATGACGAAATTCTTGCCCTCGACATAGCCGAATTCGCGCATTTCATGTGCGAATGCACCGAGATAATGGGAGTCGAGGGCGGCTGGGCGATTGGGCAGTGCCAGGTAACCGACACGCCAGATTTTAGTTGCAGGCTGGGCGCGAGGCGAGAGGGGAGAGGCGAGCGCGCTTGCGCCTAGTGCGATAAGAAGTTTGCGACGCGAGAACATTGAACCTCCCCCGGGCGCGCCATTTGACCTGCTTATTAGTGTCGCGCTTGAAACTAGCGTGCTGGGCATGCCGGACCTGCATCTTACGCCGTGCCGCGCGGGAATGTGATGATTTATTTACATCGCCCCACGACTGTTATGCGCGCTTAACCGATAGCTTTATTTCCACATTCTCGGGTCAAATGAAAACGGTTCTGGCGTCGAGAATTTTATCCGTTTGAAGCCGGGATGCCGGGGGTTCAGGAGATAGTTGAATTCCCCCGGCACTACCGCTGAAGTTACTCTGATGACTACGCCACGCATTTCCAGGCACCACCGAGTTCCCACATCCATCGTAGCGTCAATCGGCGGTGAAGATTTCCAGTTGCCGGGGAGCGATGCAGGGTCCACGACTTCCATCGCGGGATCGTCTGCAATGATCGCATGGGCCGACACAAAAGCCATCCTGGTATCGGTTCGCCCTAAATGAACGAAATACTCAAGAGCGGCAAGGGACAATGTCGGGGCTGCGTAAATTATGGCTTGCCCTCTGTGGTGCCAACGGCCGGGGCTATCCAGACCGCCCGCGCCTGAAAATCCCGTCTTCGCGTATCTGGCTTTGCAGATCCGGTAAACGATCATGCAACAAAGCCATGCTCGATGCGCTGAAGTTCTTCCTCGACTTCCCTGGTCCCGGCTTCCGTTTCAATAAGATCGAACGGCATCCGATCGCCCAGCCCTCTTTGCTTTGCGGACAACCATTCCAGGGCCTGGACCCGGTCCTCAATAACGCCCTCTGCCAGAGCCACGATTTTTGCCGTTCGATACAGCCGATCACTGACGGCCGGCTTGATGCGGGCCGCACCTTTCAAAATCGCAAATCGATTTATGGTGCGCACACTGACACCGAGGACTCGCGAGAGAACCGAGTTCGGAAGCTTGGTATTCGTCTTGAAACTGACAAATACCTGGGGACGAAATCCCCGTTTTATTACTGCATCGAAATCCAGCTCGCGCTCGACTTTTGTGCCAATGGCGCGTTGACCACCGAGCAAATTGAAAAGCAGTTCTCCGCTCATTTATCGACTCCTTGCTAATGCAGTATTTTGTCGTAATTATATACGCCAAATGTCGCAATTGCAAGGAGCGATTATTCTCTAAGGAAGCTCTGATTTGCTCCCTGACCGTTCGCCCTGAGGTATAGAAGGGTGAACGGTTTTCCTGCCTTTCTCTGTACCCCTCAAGGGGGTATTAAAAAGAATGTCCTCCGTGGCAAAAAGTTTTTCAGCTTTGCCTCATCACAGCCGCGGAATTTTCGCCTTGTCGATGAGCGCGTTCCACTTGGCGATTTCGTCAACCACGAATTTGCGCATGCCGTCAGGAGTGCTCGTGTTTTGCTCGACGCCGAGTTCCTGGAAGCGGGTCTTGATCTGCGGAGAATTCACCGCGGCGTGGATTTCGCGGTTCAGCCGCTCGACAATCGCTTTCGGCGTTTTGGCCGCGACCGCGATGCCGTTCCACGATGCGACCTCGTAGCCGGGCACGCCGCTCTCGGCGAGAGTCGGCACGTCGGGAAGCAGCGCAAAGCGCGATTTCGAAGTGACCGCGATCGCGCGCAGCGCCCCGGCCTTGATCTGGCCGATCACCGGCGGCAGGAATTCGATCGCCGCTTGCACGTTGTTGCCCCTCAACGCGGTCAGTACGCCCGCGGTGTTGTTGAACGGCACCGTCGTCGTGTCGATGCCGGCCATCGATTTGAGCAGCTCGGCCGACAGAAACTGCGTGGTACCGATGTTGATGGTGCCGACATTGAATTTTCCCGCACTCGCTTTCGCCTGCGCGATCAGTTCCTTCACCGTTTTGACCGGCGACTCGGGGCTCACCAGCACGCCGAGACTGAATGCGCCAATGGTCGACACCATCGCGAAATCCTTCACCGTGTCGTACGGCAGTTTCTTGAACATTGCGGCGCTCACCGCATTGGTGTTGTTCATCAGGTAGAGCGTGTAGCCGTCGGGTTCCGATTTCGCGACGGTTTCAGTGGCGACGATGCCGCCGGCGCTCGGCCGGTTGTCGATGATGATCTGCTGGCCCATCGCTTCGCTCATTTTCTGCATGACCGCACGCGAGGTGATGTCGCCAACGCCGCCTGGTCCGAAGGGTACTAAAAGACGTATAGGTTTTGCGGGGTACGCTTGTGCGTGAACCACGGCCGGCGCCGCCGCCAAGCAGGCTGCGATTGCGAGGAGTCCGTATGGGTGCATTAATTTCTCCAAAAGCAGAAGGAAAAATACAAATCTTTAACCGCGAAGGATTCCTTTCAATACCCCCTTGAGGGGTACGCAAAGGACGCGAAGGACGCGAAGGAAACGTTTTACGTGATAATGACTCAATTTTTATCCGTCTATAACGTGCAGCAGAGTCAAATTAAATCTTCATTCTCTTCTGCCTTGTCTTGGGCTTCCTTTGCGTCCTTCGCGTACCCCTCAAGGGGGTATTGAAAGGAATCCTTTGCGGTCCAAGATTTAATGAATTAATTCACCTTGATGCCCGCCGCCTTGACCAGCGCGGCGTTGGTGCCGATTTCCTTCTTAATGTAGGCGTCGAACTCCTGCGGCGTCATCAGCATCGGCTCGGCGCCGATTTTCGCCATGCGTTCTTTCAGTTCCGGCGACTGCAGCGCATTGCGCGTGTTTTGATAAAGTTTCGTCACGATGTCGCGTGGGGTTTTCGCGGGCACCATCATGCCGACCCAGAAGTTGTAATCCGAATTCGGGATGCCCGCTTCGAGCGTGGTCTGCACGTCAGGCAGCGCCGACGAGCGTTTGGTGCTGCCGGCGGCGAGTGCCAACAGCTTGCCGTCCTTGATGAACTGCAGCACTGAAATCACCGGGCAGAAGTAATAATCGACGCGGCCGGTCAGAATGTCGGTGAGCGCTTCGGGCGTGCCCTTGAACGGGACGTGCAGCGCTTCAAATCCGGCGCCGAGGCGGAAACGCTCGGCGTTGAGTTGCGTTGCACTGCCCGCGCCGGCCGACGCGTAAGTAAGCGTGCCCGGCTTCGCCTTTGCC
>JAYVME010000161.1:0-5276 GCA_043759115.1 Betaproteobacteria bacterium
CGCCGCCGCCGCCGGCTTCGAGCTGACGGCGCTGGAGGCGTGGTGCGGCGCGCTTGCCTATACATTTCAGTTGTATTTCGATTTTTCCGGCTATTCCGACATGGCGATCGGCCTGTCGCGCCTGTTCGGCATCGTGCTGCCGCTCAATTTCCATTCGCCGTATAAGGCCGTCAACATCGTCGATTTCTGGCGGCGCTGGCATATGACATTGTCGCGTTTCCTGCGTGATTATCTCTACATCCCGCTGGGCGGCAATCGTCATGGGCCGGCACGGCGTTACGCGAGCCTGATGATCACCATGGTATTGGGCGGGCTGTGGCATGGCGCGGGCTGGACTTTCGTACTGTGGGGCGCATTGCACGGCGTTTATCTCGCGCTCAATCACGGCTGGCACGCGCTGCGCCGGGGTTGGGGGCATGACCTCAAGCACACGACGCGGTGGGGACGCGCGTGCGGTTGCGTTATTACGTTCATCGCGGTCGTGATCGGCTGGGTATTATTTCGCAGCGCCGATCTCACCGCGGCAGTGGCCATGCTCAAAGCAATGGCTGGATTTAACGGATGGGTATTGCCGGATTTCTGGCTGCCGAAGTGGGGTGTTGCCGGCCTATGGCTCGCGGAGCACGGCGTGCGCTTTGGTGACACTCACGACCTTGTGGGCGGCGGCGTCGTGAACTGGATCTGGATATCGCTGTTGATCGTGTGGATTGCGCCCAACACGCAGGAACTGCTCGCCGGTTACCGCCCGGCATTGGCGCTGTTTGCCGAGCATTATCGGGGGCGGCTCGCGTGGCGGCCGGTTCCGCTCTACGCGCTGCTCACGGCGGTACTCGCGCTGATCGCAATCTTCAACCTGCACCAGCAGTCCGAATTTCTTTACTTCCAGTTCTGATGGACCCTAACCGCCAGTATCGAACGTATGTCATCGTCTTCATGGCGGTCGCGGCGGCGCTACTGTTGCCGGTGGCGGCGCTTAATTACACGCTCGGCGTGCGCAGTCTCGGCGGCGGCGATGCGGCCGTGCAAGCGAGCCAATGGCAGCAGTCGACGCGCGGCATTACCTACGCGCCGCCGCTGAGCAACAGCCGTCCGTTCAAATCGGCGCGCCTCTTTGACCGGCTGCCGGAAATCAACACCGTCGTATTCGGCTCGTCGACCGCCATGGGCATCACGCAAGGCATGTTTCCCGCCGACATGAAGGTTTACAATTTTTCGCAAACCGGCAACTCGCTCGCGACGGTGATCGCCGAAGCCGAGTTTCTGCAGCGCACCCAGGCCGGTCTTAAATGGCTGGTGATCCCGCTCGACTGGTCGCTCGGGTTCGTTTATCTGCCGGGCACGCCCGGGCGGGAAGCGTTGGCGCCGCCGGCCGCCGGTTCGCCACTACAGCGCACGGCGGTTCCGGTCGCGCAGCAATTGCAGGACGCCTTGTCGCTGCCGCGCGTCAAAAACCTGCTCGGCATATTCAAGAGCATCGCCCGCGCCCCCGCGCCGGCGGCGGCGTTCCGGCAGATGTTCCTGCAGGCGGCGAGCAACGATTACCGCTGTGCGGACGGCACGCCGGCCAGGGACTTCGACACCATATTTCGCGGCACCTGCACTGGCTATCGCTTTGATGGCAGCGCGACATTCGCCAATCTCGATCCGGTGCCGGCGCGCCGTGCCGGCGCGCTGATCGCGAGCGCGGTAGTGCCGAGTTCGAAATATGCGGTGGAGTTGATCAGAACCGGCGGCGAGCCAAACCCGGTGTTGCTCGAGCGGTTGGCCGCGCTCGCGCGCGACATGCAGCGGGCGGGCGGTGACCTTGTTTTGTTCCTGCCGCCACTCCTGCCGGGCATGGAGCGTGCGTTTCTCGATTTCGCGCAAACCGGCGGCGCGTTGCGGCGCACGAAAGAAATCCTTAATGCATGGGCGCGCGACCACGATTTGAATATCATCGACGCCGGGCAGTCGGAGCGTTACGGCTGCGTGGCGGAAGAATTCGTCGACGAGCACCATGCACTGCCGGAATGCTATGGTCGCGTCTTTGCGCGCTTCTGGGGCGACCGGCGCGCGCGGGCCCGGCGCGGATTGTGGACTGGAGAGCAGTGATTTTGCGATTAGGTGATTGAGTGATTAGGAATACTTCAATCGCTCAATAGCCAAATCACTTAATCACCGAATTACTTATAAATGAACATCGGCCATCTCAGATTTCTGGTGCTGCTCGCGGCGTTGAGCTACCTGCCGACGCTCGCGTTCTATTACGTCGGCGAGGAGGCGATATTTCCGATCGTGTCGCTCGAGATGTGGCACCGGCACGACTGGATTCGCCAGCATATGTTCGGGTTGAACCTCCAGCATAATCCGCTGTTCAACTGGCTGATCATTCCGTTTGCCGCGGCTACGGGGTGGGAATACGTGTTGCCGGTAACGCGCGCCCTTACGGTGACGGCGACGCTCGCCACTGCCGCGCTGGCGGGCTGGCTTGCACTCCGGCTGCTGCGCGACGCGACCGTGGCGTGGTTTGCCGCGCTCATCTATCTGACGCTTGCCGACGTGCTGATGTATCGCGGCTGGCTCGCCTACGTCGATCCACTGTTCGGATTTTTTGTGTTTGCCGCGATCGCCACGCTGTGGGTCGCGTGTGAGGAGCGCCGGCCGGGCCTGCTCGTGCTCGCGGTCTTGAGTCTAACCTGCGCGTTCATGAGCAAGGCGTTCACCGCCTATGTGTTCTATGGTGGTGCGGCTCTGGTGCTGATAATGGAGCCGGGGCGGCGGCGCGTGTTGCTTGGCGCCCCGTCGCTCGTGCTGCACGCGGCAGCAGCGCTGGCGCCGGTACTGTGGTTGTCATTGCTGCCCGACACTTCAGGGCAGGGCACGCGCATGTTCGGTGAGATGCTCGCCAAACTCGCCCCGCAGGGCGTGGTCGAATATTTACGGCAGCTGGCCGGATTTCCCGCCGAAACCGTGTTGCGCCTGTCGCCGGCGATCCTGCTGGTCGCTTATTTCGCATGGCGGCGACGCATCGCGGTCAGTGCTGAATTCGCACCGCACCTGAAAACCGCGTTATGGATCGCATTGCTCGGCTACCTGCCCTACTGGTTGTCGCCGCACGGGGCGATACGCTATTTGGTGCCGATCTATCCGCTGATCGGTTTCGCGCTGGCGCTGCTGTTGTGGAGCGCGGGGGAGCAGGCGAGGCTGTCGACGAAGCGGTGGCTGAGCGGGATGGTCGCGCTCAAGTTTGTCGTGGCAGTGTTCTTGTTCCCCTATTACCAGAGTCAATATCGCGGCGAGAACTACGCGCTCGCGGCGCGCGAAATCATGGAGCGCTCCAGCGGTCATCCGCTATATACCACCGCCGATACTGCATCAGGACTGAGCGTGGCCGGTTACATAGACGCGCATTGGCGGCGGAATGACCCCATCCAGTGGGCACCTGAAGGCTGGTCCACGGGGTTTGTGCTCGCCGAGGAAGCCGATCCCGCGGTCGGCGAAGTCAGCGTGCGCTTCAAGCTGGGCGGAGATGAGTTATTTCTGCTCTGCCGCGGGACTGCGTGCGCGCGCGCCGCGCGCTGAAACATTCTTAAATGCGGCGCAGAAAAGCCAGCATGTCGTGGCCGCGGCCGGTGAGCCGCGCCGGCAGATTCAGCAACTCGGCCGCCAGTTTGCCGGCGACGTAACGCCAGCGCGCGACGTCGCCCTTCTCATGGAATTTCACGCGCGAGGTTTCGATCCGCTCGGCGGCGAAGCCGGCGCGCGTGGCGAGCAAGGCGATTGAGCGCGGGTTGTAAAAACTGATATGGCCGCCGTCTTTGGCGATGTGAAAATAATCCCAGCGTTCGCGCATTGCGGCGACCGTCCAGCTCGCGGTATTGCCGGTGGATAGCACGAGCAGGCCGCCGGGCTTCAGCACGCGATGACATTCGCGCAGGAGCGGCAGCGGTTCTTTGAGGTGCTCGATCACCTCGAAAAGGGTAATCGCATCGAACGCTGCGGACGGCAGGTGGATATCCGCGAGTAGTCCCGTATGTACTTTGAGTCCCTGCGCGCGCGCGGCCGCGGCGATGTTGGCCGCCGGCTCGACGCCCTCCATGTGAAAGCCGAGTTTTTCGCCCGCCGCCAGAAAGTTGCCGCGCGAGCAGCCGACGTCGAGCACGTGCAGTGATGCGGGAGGCTTATCGAGCAACGCGCTGATCGTGTGCAGCCGGCGGCGCGCGACCTTGAAACGGCGACCGAGTTCGCGCGGCGCCGGCTGATTGAATTCGTGCTGATCGAATTGCCGCATCGATGCCCAATAGGCGGCTTCACCGATGCGGCTCAACAATTGTCCGCACCCCGCACAGCGCTGTAATGCGCCTTCGGGCAGCACCAGCGCGATCGGCGTGAATCCCGCCGTGCAGCCGACCGGGCAGGCGGTGATATAGGCCGGTGCGGGCTCAGCCATGGATTACCTTGGACGCGCCAGTCGCGTCGAGGGCGTCAGCTATCGCCGCGATGACTTTAGATACCGGCAATTGCTGCAGGCAGTCGCTGAAACTCGCGACGTGCCGGTCGCAACCTTCGTTGAAACACGGTACGCATGCCGCGTTGCCCTGGATCAGGGTCACGTTGTTGACACGTTGCGTGCCGAGGCGCCGCCACGGATTGACGTCGCGCGCATAACCCGCGGGCCACGGGCCCCACTTCACGGGATCGGTCGGACCGTAGAGGGCTACCACCGGAATGCCGAGTGCTGCCGCCATATGCGTGACCGCCGTATCCGGACCGACATAGGCACGCGCGTGACCGAGCAGGCAGGCGACGTGACCCAGTGTCAGCTGGCCCGCCAGATTGACCGCGCCGGGAATCTTGCGCGCAATGGCGGCGACATAGTCGAGTTCGTCCGCATCGCCACCGCCCGACAACACCACGCGCAATCCGCGCGCCTGCAACCATTGTGCAATCTCGATCCACGCGTCGTGCCGCCACATTTTGTAGTTAAATTTCGGAAAAGTATGCAGCACTGCATAGGATTCGGTCAGCCCAAATGGCAACTGTTGCGCGAGTTCGCCGCGGTCGCTTGCACGCCAGGCCGCGATGACGTCATAACTGGGCGCAATGTCCAGCGTGCCGGCGAGTGCGAGGTGCATCAGGACGGTATGCGTGTCGCGATTGTCGAACGCCGCCCAGCGGTTGAGCAGGCGTGTTTTCCAGCGGTGCTTGGGTGCGTCGACCACCAGGCCGGCACACCAGCGGCCCGCGAGCCACGCATAGAGCGTCGGCCGGTCGCTTGGCACCACCGACAGCGCCAC
>JAYVME010000162.1:0-5257 GCA_043759115.1 Betaproteobacteria bacterium
TTTAAGATCCTCGGGCAGCGCCTCGTACTTCTTGCGGTTGACCATCATTTCGCAGAAGTTGTTGGACATATGGTAGCTCTGCTGCAGGTAATATTTGGCCACGTCCGGAAAGCCCATAATGCGATCGTCGGTCGCGCTCGCGAACTCCGCGCCGTCGAGCAGGCCGCGATCGATGGCGGGAACAATGTCCGACGGCGGCAACTGCACCGTGGACATGCCCAATGCATTGAACATGTCTACCGCAAGGCCCGCGGTACGGAATTTCAGCCCCTTCAGATCGGCGACCGTCTTGATCGGCTTCTTGAACCAGCCCATGGGCTCGCACGGTACCGGACCGTATAAGAAGCTCACTATGTCAAGCTGGGCAGCCGCTTGGATCTCGGCGAACAACTCTTTGCCGCCGCCGTATTCGACCCAACCCAGCAATTGCGTCCCGTCCATGCCCAAGTCGGGCCCGGCGCCGTACAAGCCAAATGCGCTGTTCTTACCAAACCAGAAACCGGCCAGACCGTGACCGCCGTCCAGCACGCCTTTGCTCACTGCTTCGGGCAGTTGCAAGGCGGGCACCACGGAACCTGCCGGCAGCATGTCGATCTTGAGCCTGCCGCCGGAGAGTTCGGCGACCTTCTTCGTCCAGTCGACTGCGAATTCATGGTAAAGGAATTTCACCGGCCAGGTGCTTTGGAAACGAAGGTTTATGGGCGCGCTCTGCGCCTTCGCAATCATCGGAAATCCGGCCAGCGCGACACCAGCCCCTGCGCTACCGAGAAAGTGTCGCCGCGATGCGGAGGGCGTCGTTGCGGGTTGAGATGTAACGCCTGCTTTTATTGCTTTAGAGTTGCGTGCCATTTTGCTCTCCCGGATTCGTCATCATGAAAACTGCCGCCACTGCGACGATCTTGTTTTCGCGTCGTCGCGCCACGGCGAAGGATCCCTTCCCAAGGTTCGATCCGATATTGCCTATTGGGAAACTTTCTGTCAAACCTATTCTTGGACAAAGTTGACCTACGGCCTTATCTTTAAGTATAACTATATGATTTTACATTTTTATATATTTTATGGATAATCCGGATTGACGCACTGGATATTGCACTATCAGGCAACTTACGGGGGGCAGCGATGCGCGTAGCAGTGCTCATATACGAGGGAACCGAACCCATCGATCTCGCCACCTACGGTGTGCTATCGATGGCGCGCCGGGTCGCGCCTGCGATTGAAATGTTCACCGTGGCGGAGCACGCGGGTGTGGTGACACTCGCCAACGGATTGAAGGTCATCGCCGACTACGCTTACGCAGCGGCGCCCGCCGCCGACGTGTTAATCATCACCGGCGGGCCGGGGTGGCAGCAGCAAGCGCAGAGCACCGCGACGCTCAAATTTATCCGCGCCTTCAGCCGCGACATCACAGTCGCCGCCGTCTGCACCGGCGGCATGATACTCGCCGCGAGCGGCTTGCTCGACGGCCGCAGCGCAACCACCAAACGCGAAATCATCGGCGCGGAAGTCTCACCGCTGGCGCTCATGCGCGAACGCTACCCGGCGATTCATGCGCTCGATGCGCGGCTGGTCGATTGCGGCACGGTTTTGACCGGCGGCGGCGTGACGCTCTGCATCGACATGACGCTCTATCTCATCGAGCGCTTTCTCGGTACCGAGGTCGCGCGCGAAACCGCCCGCATCCTCGAGTATTCGGCGGCCCTTGCCGCGAATGAAGCGCGGCTGCCGGCCATCCACGCCGCAGCCTGACGAAAACCATGCCGGACATCGCGCAAAAAACTCCGCCGGTCGAACAAGTCATCGGCGAGCGCATCAGCGAGCTGCGCGCCCGGCTCGGCATGACGCTCGATCAATTGTCGAGCCTCACCGGCTTTACCAAGGGCTATCTGTCGAAGATCGAGAATTCGAAGAAAGTCCCGCCAATCGGCTCGCTGTCGCGCATCGCGCGCGCCCTCAAGACCGACATCACGCAATTGCTGCGGGCCGCCACCACCCAGGCAAGCGACCACGGATTCTGCGTCGTGCGCGCCGCGGAACGCCGGCCGGTGATGCGCGGCGGTTCAGCGTTTGGCTACGACTACGTAAGCCTCGCCGACACCCGGTCTGGCAAGAAAATGGAACCGTTCCTGTTCACATTCCCCTCGGAGATCGATAAATACGTATTTTTCGAGCACGAAGGCGAGGAATTCCTGTTCGTGCTGAGCGGCAAGGTCGAATGGCAGACCGGCGGCGACAAACTGATCCTCGAACCCGGCGACAGCATTTACTTCAATGCGCGCCTGCCGCACCGCGGGCGCAGTCTCGGCGGCGAAGCCAGCGCGCTGGTCGTGGTGTACAGCCCCGCGTCGTCCGACCCGCCCACGACGCTTTGAGCCGCAGCGGACGCGGCCCGCCTGCGCAGAGACGCCTAGCGCGGCGCAGTCATCTGCGACGCGGGCGTTGCAGGCGTTGATTTGTGCGACTCGTGCGGCTGCCAACCCAGCGTGAACAGCAATACCGCGAAGCCAATCACGTAAGCGACTGCCACGTGCCAGCCATGCCGCAACCACAAACCGACGGACTTCGCTTCGGGATACATATTGGACAACGCGACACCGGCCGACGAACCGAACCAGATCATCGAGCCGCCGAACCCGACCGCATAGGCGAGAAAGCCCCAGTCGTAGCCGCCCTGCTTCAAGGCGAGCGCGGTCAGCGGGATGTTGTCGAACACCGCCGACACAAAGCCCAGACCGAGCGCGGTCTGCCACGACGCCAGCGGCAACTTCTCGACCGGCATCAGCGACGCGCACAACACCAGCGACAACAGGAACACGCTGCCCTTGAAGGTTTCCGGCAGCAGGCTCCAGTGCGGCTTGCGCAGCGGCGCCGACAGCAGTATCGCCGTCCATACCGCGGCGCCGATGAACGGGAATTTGTCGGCGATCTGGGGAAATTCGACATTGGCAATCACGTTGGCCGCGATTGCCGCCAGCAGGATGAAGGCGACGATGCCGACACGCGGCCAGTCGATGCGGATTCCGCGCGGCGCATCCTTCAGGATCGGCGAGTAACGCTGCTGCTGAATCGCCGCGGGAATACCGAAAATCACCATGGCGGCGAGCGCGCCGGCGTAGGCATGAAACACGTCGCGCGGGTCGACGCCGTCGATCCACATCATGGTGGTGGTGGTGTCGCCGACGACGCTGCCCGAGCCGCCGGCGTTCGACGCCGCGACGATCGCGGCCAGATAGCCGATATGCACTTTATGCCTGAACACCGTTGCCGCAATGGTGCCGCCGATCAGCGCCGCCGCGATGTTGTCGAGAAAGCTCGACAACACGAAAATCATCAGCAGCAGCACGAATGCGCCTTTCCAGTCATCGGGCAGCAATTTCGGCAACCAGGCCGGCACGCGGCTTTCCTCGAAGTGCTTGGACAGCAGCGCAAACCCCATCAACAACATGAACAAGTTGGTGAGGATCACCCACTCGTGCCGCAGGTGCTCGACAAAGCCGCCGAAACCGGGCCCGAACCTGAAACCGACGATCAGCAGTTTATAAGCGACGATCGCCGCGAGGCCGGTGAGCGCCACGCGCAGCGTGTGCTGATGAAACAGCGCAACACCGAGCAGCATTGCGGCGAATAGAATGAAATCAACCGGGATGCCCAGCAGCGCCGGACCTTCGACAACGGCGGCGATTTGGCGCAGCGCGGCAACGGTCATGATCTCTCCGCAATTCACGTGGCGATTTTATAATCCCGGTCGCGCACGCCGGATTTCGCCGTGGCGTCAGGGCACGAGGACGATATGCACGCGGTACGGACCATGCGCGCCGAGCACGAGGGTCTGCTCGATGTCGGCGGTGCGCGACGGGCCGGAAATGAAATTCACCGCACGCGGCATGAAATCAGCGCCTTGTTCGTCGCGCAACAACTTCCACGCATCTTCCATGCCGCGCACGATGCGGCCGGCGCGCACCACCGCGATATGCGTTTCGGGCAAGAGGCTCGTCGTTGCCGGCGTGCGCGGACCGGACAAAGTCATCAGCGTACCGGTCTCGGCAATCGCGCAGAACGCGCCGGTGATGCCAACCAGATCGGAGCCCTGCGCGGGGCGCGACTCGATATTGATGCCGGCCGCCTGCCATTCGAGTTCAAACAACTCCGGCCAGCACACCGCGCTCTTAGGCAAATTGTTCTGTTCGAGGTAGCGCGCAACCGCGCACGGCACGCCCGCCATCCCGCCGACCTGATCGACGGTAGTCGATAATTTCACCGCGCACGCTGAAAATTCCGCGACCGGATCCGATGCCGATTGCGGGCGCGGACCCGGTGGGTGAGCGGTGACATGCGCCGCAACCAGCGCGCGCTCGTCAGCACTTGGCGCGCCGCTCCTGCCTTGGGCCGCGCGGATGCGGGCCAATATATTTTCGCGTGCGCTCATGTTTAGGATTGAGGAATGAGGATCGGGGATTGAGGTTAAATCAAAAACCGGGTTTACTCGATCCTCAATCCTCGCTCCTCAATCCTGCTCTTAGCCCAAAGTCGGCATATTAAAACCCTGCGGCAGCGCATTCGCATCCGGCCACCGCGTCGTGACCACCTTGCCGCGTGTGTAAAAACGCACGCCCTCCATGCCGTGCACATGCTGGTCGCCGAACAGTGAATTGCGCCAGCCGCCGAACGAAAAGAACGCGATCGGCACCGGAATCGGCACGTTGACGCCGACCATGCCGACTTCGATCTCGCGCTCGAACTTGCGCGCAGCGCCGCCTGAGCGGGTGAACACCGCGGTGCCGTTCGCATATTGATTCGCGTTGATCATGCGTATGGCTTCATCGAGCGTTTTCACGCGCAGCACGATCAGCACCGGCCCGAAGATTTCGTCTTTGTAGATCGTCATTTCCGGCGTGACGTTATCAAACAGCGACGCACCGAGAAAGAAACCATCGGCGTGGCCTTTATACGTGCGCCCGTCGAGCACCAGTTTTGCGCCTTCCGCGACACCTATATCGACATAGCCCGCCACCTTGTCACGATGCACGCGCGTGACGAGCGGCCCCATGTCCATCTCTTTGCCGTCCACTTTGCTGTCGCCCGCGCCAATCTTCAGCCTGGACGCCTTGTCCTTCAACTTTGCAATCAGCGGATCGGCCGCCTCGCCCACCGCCACCACCGCCGAAATTGCCATGCAGCGTTCGCCGGCCGAACCGTAGGCGGCGCCGATCAACGCGTCGGCGGCGAATTCGAAATCGGCATCGGGCAAGACGACCGCATG
>JAYVME010000163.1:0-5245 GCA_043759115.1 Betaproteobacteria bacterium
GAATGCGCGCATTACGCGAAATGTTTCGTGATGGAAGCGCGCAAGCAGGCGCTGGCGGCGGACGTCGTGGTGGTCAACCATCATCTCTTTTTCGCCGACGTCGTGTTGCGCGACGAGGGCGTGTCCGAGCTCTTGCCGGCATCAAACACGATAATCTTTGACGAGGCGCATCAGCTGCCCGAGACGGCCAGCCTGTTTTTCGGGCAGACCGTATCGACCGCGCAATTGATCGAGCTGGCGCGCGACACGCGCATCGAGGCGGCGGTGTCGGCGAAGGACTTCGCGGCGCTGCCCGACGCGGCGCACGCGCTCGACAAGGCGGCGCGCGATTTGCGGCTCGCGTTCAGGGAAGACAGCGGGCGCTTTCCGTTCCAGGCGCTGGCGCGCAACCGCGAGTTCGAACCGGCGCTGCGCGATCTGTGCGCCAGGCTAGAGGCTCTGGCCGTGGTTCTTGAAGCGCAGGCCGAGCGCGGCGAAGGCCTCGAAAAATGCCGGCAGCGCGCACAGTTGCTGGCGACGAATCTGCGGCGCTGGCGCGACCACGACGATCCGGAATTCGTGCGCTGGCTGGAGCTTTTCAACCATGCTGTGCATTTGAATGCAACGCCGTTGTCGATTGCGGAGATATTCCAGGAACAGATCAACGACCGCGCGCGGTCGTGGATTTTTACCTCGGCGACACTTTCGGTGGGGGGCGACTTCAGCCATTACTGCGCGCAGATGGGACTGGCCGAGGCGCAGGCGCAGTCTTGGGAAAGCCCGTTTGACTATTCCAATAATGCGCTGCTGTACGTGCCCAAGGGCATGCCGGAACCGAATACGCCGGATTACACGCAAGCGGTGGTCGCAGCCGCGCTGCCCGCGCTGGAGGCCAGCGGCGGCCGCGCATTCATGTTGTTCACGAGCCTGCGCGCGATGCGCGAAGGTCATGAATTTCTGAAGGAAGCATTTGCCCGGCGCAAGCTCGAATTTCCGCTCTTGATGCAGGGCGAGGGCTCGCGCACCGAATTGCTCGAACGTTTCAGGCGCATCGGCAATGCAGTGCTCGTCGGCAGCCAGTCGTTCTGGGAAGGTGTGGACGTGCGCGGGGACGCCTTGTCGCTCGTGGTTATCGATAAGCTGCCGTTTGCGTCGCCCGACGACCCGCTGCTCGCCGCGCGCATCGAGCGCATCAAACGGGACGGGCGCAACGCGTTCGTCGAGTTTCAGCTACCGCAGGCGGTGATTACGCTCAAGCAGGGCGCCGGGCGGCTGATTCGCGACGAGGACGATCGCGGCGTGCTGATGATTTGCGATCCGCGCCTGTTCAGCAAAGGCTATGGCAGACGGATATTGAGGAGCCTGCCGTCGATGAAAGGCACGCGCGACGCGGCGGATGTAATCGGATTTTTCGGGCACCGGTAGGTGCGGCGTGCTCGCGTGCAAAGATAAATCGTTTTAGTTCGGCGCGCTAAACCAGCGCCATGCCCACCACAGCATGGCGAGCCATACGGTGACGATGACCGCGGCGGCTATGTAATTGCGCGGCTTCGCCTGCCGCGCTGCCATCCAATCGCGCGCTTTGACGCGGCACTCATCGATGATGGGTTGCGGTATCAGCCTCAACGTGAAATAAATGCCGATCGGAATCAGGATCACGTCGTCCAGATAGCCGATGACGGGAATGAAATCCGGAATCAGGTCGATCGGCGACAGTGCGTAAGCGACGACCAGCGTGGCGAGGATTTTGGCCGCCAGCGGCGTGTCCGGGTGTTTGCAGCAGAACCACAGAACAAGCGTTTGCGCTTTGAGATGGCGTGCCCAGTTACGGATTCGTTGCCACATGCTCCGCTGCGCCGTTTCGGTATGAAGAGTGCAACTTAATTCTGGAAACTTAAACCACTGCGGCCCATAGATCATGTTGGTCGGAACGGGTGACGCGCACCGTGGTGAATTCGCCGGCAGAGAGTTCGCGCGATGGCTTCATATGCACGACGCCGTCGATATCCGGCGCGTCGGCGGCGCTGCGCGCGACAACGCCCTTGGCATCGGCGTGATCGATCAGCACACGCAGCGTGGCGCCGACCTTGCGCTTGAGACGCGCGGCGCTGATGTTTGCCTGGGCCGCCATGAAACGCGCTTTGCGTTCCTCCTTGACGGCTTCGGGCACGTGGCCGGGCAGCGCATTCGCGGTGGCGCCATCGACCGCGGAATACGTGAAGCAGCCGACGCGGTCCAAGTGCGCCTCTGCGATGAATTCGAGCAGCTGCTCGAATTCATCGTTGGTTTCACCGGGGAAGCCGACGATGAAAGTGCTGCGGATCGTGAGTTCAGGGCAGATTTCACGCCAGCGCCTGATGCGCGCGAGATTGTTTTCGGAACTCGCCGGACGCTTCATGGCTTTTAGTATGCGCGGACTCGCGTGCTGAAACGGCACATCGAGATAGGGCAGAATCTTGCCCCCGGCCATGAGCGGAATGACTTCGTCGACGTGCGGATAGGGATAGACGTAATGCAGCCGCACCCACGCGCCGAGTTCGCCGAGCGCTGCCGCCAGCTCCGTCATGCGCGTCTTGAGCGGGCGGCCGCCCCAAAAACCGGTGCGGTATTTGACGTCGACGCCGTAGGCGCTGGTGTCCTGCGAAATCACCAGCAGTTCCCTGACGCCGGCTTTGACCAGGTTTTCCGCCTCCTGCATTACTTCGCCAACAGGACGGCTGACGAGATCCCCGCGCATCGACGGAATGATGCAGAACGTGCACCGGTGATTGCAGCCTTCCGCAATCTTGAGATACGCGTAATGCCGGGGGGTGAGTTTGACGCCCTGCGGCGGGATCAGGTCGATATGCGGATCGTGCGGTTGCGGCAGATGGGCATGCACCGCGCGCATGACTTCGTCGGTGGCGTGCGGGCCGGTGACGGCCAGTACGCGGGGGTGGGCGTCCTTGACGACGGAGCCTTTGGCGCCGAGGCAGCCGGTGACGATGACCCGGCCGTTTTCAGCGAGCGCCTCGCCGATTGCATCAAGGGATTCTTCAACGGCGGCATCGATGAAGCCGCAGGTGTTGACGACGACGAGATCGGCATTCTTGTAGGCGGACGCGACAAGATAACCCTCGGCGCGCAACTGCGTCAGAATGCGTTCGGAATCAACCAGTGCTTTGGGACAGCCGAGGGAGACAAAACCGATTGTGGGGGCGGCGCGCGGCCGCGCGCGCTGCTTTTCCGGCGCCGCTCTTGCCGCCGTCCGTTGCTTCCCAGGCGCCGTTTTTGTCGCCATCCGTTGTTTTTCAGGCGCCGCTTTTGTTGCCGTCTTCATCCTTCGGCCCGGGGTTGCTTGCGGGTTGGCCTGCAGCATCGTCGCGTTGCGGTGGTGCAAACGGATTGGGCGCGACGAAGTTGGGGAACGGGAAATTGCCGAACAGATTGCGCGACTGTTTTTGCATCTGCTGCTGAATATCGAGGAATGCGCTGGCGCTCTGCTCGAGATAGCTGCCCATGAGGCCCTGGATCGCCGGGCCCTGCATCTTGAGAAACTCGCTCCACGCGTCGGCATTCGGCATCGCCGTGCCGCCATAGATCGCGCTCGACTGCGCCTGCAGCTTCTTCTGGATTTCAATAAATGTCTGGATGTTCTTTTCCAGATAGTTGCCCATCATCCCCTGCATCGCATTGCCGTAAAAGCGGATGATTTTCGAGAGCACGTCGATCGAGAACATCGGCACGCCCTCGCCGCTTTCTTCCTCCAGTATGATCTGCAGAAGAATGCTGCGCGTCAGGTCGTCCTTGGTCTTGGCATCCTCAATCTTGAAGTCGACATTTTCAAGCACCAGCTTTTTGACGTCCGCCAGCGTGATGTAGACGCTGGTGGTGGTGTCGTATAGCCGGCGGTTCGGGTACTTCTTGATTATTCTGATGGCTTCACTCATGACCAGGCCCCTGGTGTGCACTGCGATGCATTATAGCGCGGCAGATGGCGCAATGCCGGCGGCGCGCCCGCCGCGGCATAGGGCGTTGTTGATGGCGTAACCAACGGTTACTGCATGTGCTGGCCGCCGTTGATCGCGATATTCGCACCCGTGACAAACGCCGCTTCGTCCGAGCACAGGTAGGCGACCAGGCCGGCGACTTCTTCGGGCTTGCCCAGCCGGCCGACCGGGATTTGGGGGATGATTTTGGTGTCGAGTACTTCTTTGGGGATCGCCATGACCATTTTCGTGCCGATGTAGCCGGGAGAAATGGTGTTGACCGTCACGCCTTTTTTCGCCACTTCGAGCGCCAGCGCTTTGGTGAAGCCGTGCATGCCGGCCTTGGCGGCTGAGTAGTTGGTCTGGCCGAATGCGCCTTTCTGGCCGTTGACCGACGAGACATTGATCACGCGGCCCCAGCCGCGTTCGACCATATCGTCGAGCACCGCTTTGGTCATGTTGAATACGCTGTCGAGATTGGTACGCATTACCGCATCCCAGTCGACTTTGCCCATTTTCCTGAATGTCATGTCGCGCGTGATGCCGGCGTTGTTGACGAGCACGTCGATCGGTCCAACCTCCGTTTCAACTTGTTTCACCGCTTTCGCGCAGGAATCGAAGTCGGCGACGTCGGCCGGTACCGCGTGAAACTCATAATTTTGCTTTTTCATGTCCGCCAGCCACTCATTCGCTTTCTTGTTGCCGGGCGAATATGTCGTGACCACCCGGTAACCCATTTTCGACAGCTTGATGCAGATTGCCTCGCCCAGTCCGCCCATGCCGCCGGTGACGACCGCTACCCGTTGTGCCATTTACCTTCTCCTCGACAAGAAATAAATCCAGCCTAGCATGAAGTCACGCCAGACGTTTTTGATTTGCGTCAGACTCTAACCTAGCATGAAGTCACGCCAGACGTTTTTGATTTGCGTCAGACTCTAACAGCGCTCGCTGACATAACGGCCCGGTGCGGCTTCGAGTGCCGGGTGGCTCGCATTGCCCGGTTGGGCGGGCGCGGAAATATGTTCGCCGCTGCGTTGCGCCAGCCAGGCCGCCCAGTCGGGCCACCAACTCCCGGGGCAGGTCGCCGCCGCGCTCAACCATGCGCCGGCATCCGGCGGGGTGGTGTTGCCGGTCCAGTAGTTGCGGCGGTTTTTGGCCGCCGGATTGATGACGCCCGCGATATGGCCGCTGGCCGCCAGCACGAATTTTATTTCGCCGTTCAGGAGTTGCGTGCTTAGATAAGCGGTTTTCCACGGCACGATGTGGTCTTCGCGCGTCGCGAGAATGTAGGCGGGCAG
>JAYVME010000164.1:0-11739 GCA_043759115.1 Betaproteobacteria bacterium
CGCCGTGAAAGCCGACCATTTTGCCGAAATGGTGCGGCAAGTGCTGTATGAGCGATTTCAGGACGATATCTACACGCGGGGCTTCAAGGTCTATACCACGCTCTCGGCGGCACACCAGGCCGCTGCTTACGCCGCCGTACGCAGAGGGGTCATTGATTACGATCATCGTCACGGTTATCGAGGCGCTGAAAGTTACGTCGAACTAGGGGCCCAGCCGACGGACGAGGATTTCGAAGACGCGTTGCAGGATGAGACTGAAAGCGACGATATTTATCCCGCGTTGGTACTCGACGCCGGCGCGCGGGCCGTTAAGGTGTATCGCAAGGGTGGCGAAACCATCGAGATCAGCGGGGAAGGACTCAAATTCGCGCAGAAAATGCTGGGTGATAAGGCGCCCGCCAATCAACGCGTGCGGCGCGGCGCGATTGTCCGCATTCAGAAAGATGACAAGGGTCAATGGCAGATCACGCAACTGCCCCAGGTCGAAGCCGCGCTGGTTTCGATGGACCCGGCCGACGGGGCGATACGCGCGCTCGTTGGAAGTTTCGATTTCAGCCGCAACAAATATAATCATATTACGCAGGCGTTGCGTCAGCCGGGCTCGAGCTTCAAGCCGTTTATTTACTCATCCGCCCTCGAGAAGGGATTTACGCCGGCGACGATCATCAACGACGCACCGTTGGTCTTTGATGCGAGCCAGACCGGTTCGGAACCCTGGGAGCCGCATAATTTCGACGGAAAATTCGAAGGTCCTATGCGGTTGCGCATGGGGCTCGTTAAATCAAAGAACTTGGTGTCGGTGCGCATTTTGCAGTCAATTACCCCGCAATATGCACAGGACTACATCACGCGATTTGGTTTCGACGCCAAATACCATCCGCCCTATCTGACCATGGCGCTGGGCGCGGGCAATGTCACGCCAATGCAGATGGTTGGCGCCTATGGGGTATTTGCGAATGGCGGTTTTCGCGTGGCGCCCTATTTCATCGCGCGCATCGAAGACGTCAAAGGCAATATCGTTATGCAGGCACGACCCGAGCGGGCGGGTGAAACCGCCGAGCGCGCGATTGATGCGCGCAATGCTTTTATTATGACCAACATGCTGCAAGACGTGGTGAAAATGGGCACGGCAACGCGCGCGATGCAGCTTGGGCGCACCGATCTCGCCGGCAAAACCGGCACGACGAATGAATTCGTAGACGCCTGGTTCTGCGGATTCGGCAGCGGGCTGGTGGCGGTTGCCTGGATAGGCTTTGACAAACCGCACACGCTCGGCCATAACGAGACCGGCGCGCAGGCAGCGTTGCCGATGTGGATGGGATACATGGGCAAGGCGATGAAGGGCGTCGAAGAGTTCCCGCGCGTGATCCCGGCGGGGGTGGTGCAGGCGCGTATCAATGCAGAAACTGGTTTACGCGATCCGGACGGCCGCATTACCGAGTATTTCTACCAGGAATTCCTGCCCGCCGAGCGGGACGGTGAAGCAGCCGTCCCAGCCGCGTTGCCCGGCGCCGCGAAACCGTCCGAAGACGTCAAAAGCCAGCTATTCTGAGTTCACCATGTCGCGCGATTCCGGCCGCAATCAACTGCGTGGAAACATCGCGCATCTTGCCGCGCGATTGATGGCTGAAGACGGTATCGAAGATTATGCGCAGGCCAAACGCAAAGCCGCGCGTCAAGCCGGTGCGCCCGATGCGCGGCAGATGCCCGACAATGACGAGATAGACGCCGCGTTAAAGCTTTACCGCGAGCTTTACCGGCACGACCATTCCGCAGAGTTGTGCCGGTTACGCCGGCTGGCGCTGGAAATCATGGGTGAGCTTGCCGCGTTTAATCCCTATTTGACCGGCTCGGTTTTAACGGGCAGTGCCGGCAAATACGCCGACATACACCTGCAGCTTTTTAACGATAACTGCAAGAGTATCGAACATTATCTGCTTAGCCGGGATATTCGATTTCGCAGCCGCGAAGCGCGGCTTTTCGCCGGCGACATGCCGCTGGCCGCACCGGTATTGATTTTCGATCGCGATGGTTACGAAGTCCACCTGACGCTCTTGTCCCCGCGGCAATTGCGTGCGCGGCTCAAGACCAGCATCAAGGGTAAATCGATCGAACGCGCCAAGCGCGAAGCAGTCGCGGCGTTGATTGCCGGGAATTAACGTTACCCGCGCTGTTTGAGCCAGGTGGCCGCGGTAACGGCGAAGTAAGTGAGTATCGCGTCCGCGCCGGCGCGCTTAAACGCGGTCAACGCCTCCAGCACGCATTGCTGCTCTTCGAGCCAGCCGTTCTGAATAGCCGCCATCAGCATCGAGTACTCGCCGCTCACCTGATAAACACAAGTCGGCGCTTTGAATTCGTCTTTGACGCGGCGAATGATATCGAGATAAGGCATGCCGGGCTTAATCATCACCATGTCGGCGCCTTCGGCAAGATCAAGCCCGACTTCCCACAACGCCTCATCGCTGTTGGCGGGATCCATCTGGTAGTTGTATTTGTTGCCGCGACTCAGTTGCGTGGAAGAGCCCACGGCATCGCGAAACGGCCCGTAAAATGCCGACGCATATTTTGCGGCGTAGGCGAGTATGCGCGTATGGATGTAGCCCTTGGCATCGAGCGCACTGCGAATAGCGCCGATGCGTCCGTCCATCATGTCGGACGGTGCGACGATATCGACACCGGCCGCCGCGTTGACCAGCGCCTGGCGTTGCAGCGCGTGGATGGTTTCATCGTTCATTACATAACCCGACTTGTCGATTACACCGTCGTGGCCGTGAGTGGTGTAGGGGTCAAGCGCAACGTCCGTTATTACGCCGAGTTCGGGAAAACGTGCTTTCAGAGCGGCAACCGTGCGGGGTACCAGCCCCTTCGGGTTGAACGCTTCGCGGCCGTCGGCGGTCTTGAGGTCGCGCTCGATGGCCGGGAAAATGGCGAGCGCCGGAATGCCGAGTTCCAGACATCGTTCGGCGTGCGGCAATAATTTGTCGATGGTATAGCGCAGGACGCCGGGCATTGAGCTTACCGGCACACTGCGGCGCTTGCCTTCAATCACAAATACCGGGTAGATCAGGTCGTCCGTGGTCAAATGGTTTTCGCGCATCAGACGGCGCGAAAATTCGTCGCGCCGGTTGCGTCGCATGCGGCGTTGCGGGAAATTACCGAAAATTTTCATGAACTATGCACAAGTAATTGAAACATATCAAATATTTTTTTTGGCCGGCAAGGAACTTGAGATCATCATAGTAGTCTTAAAAATGGACGGTATTTAACCGTTCCCCGCTTCTCCTCCCTGAGCGGGCGCCTTAATCTTTATTAAGGCTTCGCCCCCGGTTTTACTCCCCTTTAACCGGGGGCTTTTATTTGTGCCATCGTTGAGCCAGCGCTGGATTTGTTTCGCCGCATCCACAATACCGATTTTATGCGTGCTCGAAAAGAGCTGCGCGCTGCAGTTGGCGTAGTCGCGCGCCAGCGCCGCATTGACTTCGCGCAGTGTCGCGCCCGCCTGCTGTCGACCGAGCTTATCGGATTTGCTCAGCAATATGTGCACGGGCACGCCCGTAGGTCGCAGCCAATTGATGAGCTTCTGATCAAGGTCGGTGAGGGGGTGGCGAACGTCCATAATGAGGATCACACCGCGCAGACAGGCGCGCGTTTGAAGATAGCCCCCGACCAATTCATGCCAATGCGCACGCGCTGCGGCTGGCACCGCGGCGTAGCCGTAGCCCGGCAGATCGACGAGATGGCGGTCGGGACCGACGCTAAAGAAATTGATATGCTGCGTACGGCCCGGCGTTTTGCTGACGAAGGCCATGCGATTGCGCTGCGCCAGCGCGTTAATCGCACTCGATTTGCCCGCGTTGGAGCGGCCCGCGAACGCAACTTCCGCGCCGTGCACCGGCGGCAATGTGCGTAAGTCCGCAACGGTAGTAACGAATTCAATGTTGCGCAGTGTGGACATCGTTGCCGTCGCCTAGCCTGTAAAGGGGGATTTCGATAGAATACGGCGTTTTCGTCAGGTTGCAACCTTGCAAGGAGATCCCATGAGATTCATTATGGTGCTGTTGGGCATTATCTGCGCCAGCTATGTTCCGCTTGGTTACGCGGCCGAGCAGGCAGCCAAGGCCGATCCGGCGCAGGCGCAGCAGATCGTTACCAAAGTGTGCGCCGCCTGCCACGCCGCGGACGGCAACAGCGCAAGCCCGGTCAACCCGGTGCTTGCAGGGCAGCACGCCGACTACATCGCCAAGCAACTCGCCGACTTCAAAGGCAATACGGAGCGCAAGAATCCGGTCATGTTGGGTATGGCCGCATCGCTATCGCCCCAGGACATGCAGAACCTCGGGGCTTATTTCGAGGCCCAGAAACCCAAAACGCGCGCTGCCAGGGATCCGGCGCTGGTCAAGCTTGGGCAGCAAATTTATCGCGGTGGGATTATGGCCAAGAGTGTGGCTGCTTGTACATCCTGCCATGGCCCGACCGGCGCCGGCATTCCCGCCCAGTTTCCGCGCGTGGCCGGTCAATACGCGGAATATACCGCCGCCCAACTGCAGGGATTTCGTGCGGGCGAGCGTGCTAACGATCCAAACAGCATGATGCGCACAATCGCCGCCAGATTGTCGGATTCCGAAATCAAAGCGGTGTCGGAATACCTCGCCGGGTTGCGTTGAAAGGCGGTTGACGCGCGCATGAAAAGAACGGCCGCGGCCGTCCTTTTTTGTTGGTACTGCGCGTCGTCTCAGGGAGAGCCGGCGAAAAAACGGCGTGCGGCTTGCAGCGTTTTCTCAATTTCATCTTCGCCATGGGCGGCCGACATAAAACCGGCTTCAAACGCCGACGGCGCGAAGTAGACGCCTTGGTCGAGCATGGCGTGAAAAAAACGGTTGAATGCCTCGACGTCGCATTGCATGACTTCAGCATAGCTATGCGGCGGCTCTGCGCGAAAGTAGAGGCCGAACATTCCGCCCACCGCCTGCGCCGAAAACGCCACGCGGTTGGCGCGCGCGGCGGCGGTCAGGCCATCGGTCAGCTTGCGCGTAATCACCGCGAGGCGCTCGAAAAATCCGGGGGCGTCGATTAGTTTGAGCGTCGTCAAGCCCGCGGCAACAGCAACCGGATTGCCCGAGAGCGTGCCCGCCTGGTAGACCGGACCGAGCGGCGCGATCGAGGCCATCACGTCGCGACGTCCGCCGAAAGCGCCCAGCGGCATGCCGCCGCCAACGACTTTGCCCAGCGTAACGAGATCGGCCGTGATGTTGAAGAGGCCTTGCGCGCCGCGCGGGCCCACGCGAAAACCGGTCATCACCTCGTCGAAAATGAGCAGCGCGCCGTGGCGTGTGCAGAGCGCGCGCAAAGCGTCGAGGAACCCGCTGCCGGGCGCCACCAGATTCATGTTGCCGACGACCGGTTCGACAATCACACACGCGATTGCGTCGCCTTCGCGCTTGAACGCGTCTTCGAGCATCGCCACGTTGTTATATTCAAGCACCAGCGTGTGCGCGGCGGTTTCCGCCGGCACGCCGGCCGAACTCGGGTTGCCGAAGGTGAGAGCGCCTGACCCCGCTTTTACGAGCAGCGCATCGACGTGGCCGTGATAGCAACCTTCGAACTTGATGATCCTGGCGCGGCCGGTAAAACCGCGCGCCAGCCGTATCGCGCTCATCGTCGCCTCGGTCCCGGAGCTGACGAGGCGAACCTGCTCGAGTCCCGGCACGCGCACGCACAGTAGTTCGGCAAGCTCGACCTCGGCCGCCGTCGGTGCGCCGAAACTCAGACCCTGCGCGGCCGCTTGTTGCACGGCATCGACCACCGCCGGATGGGCGTGACCGAGTATCAACGGGCCCCACGAACCGACATAGTCGATATAAGCTTTGCCGTCGGCGTCCCACATGTGCGCGCCGCTGCCGCGGGCGAAAAAACGCGGCGTGCCGCCGACCGAGCGGAAGGCGCGAACGGGTGAATTTACGCCACCGGGGATTACTCGCTGGGCGGCGCGAAATAACTCTTCGTTGCGGGACGTCATACCGTGCTTGCCTGAAATAACTGACTGAATCTGCGGGCAGCTGCCTCTGGATCGGGTGCTGAAAACAGGGCGGATATTACGGCAACGGCATCGGCGCCGGCGGCTATCAGCGGGCTGGCGTTGTCGGCGGTGATACCGCCAATGGCGACCACCGGCAATCCGAACTGTCGCGCCGCCGGTAGCAAAGAGAGTTGAGCGCGCACCGCGCCGGGTTTGACGGACGAAGCAAAGAAGCTGCCGAAAGCGATGTAATCGGCGCCTTGAGCCGCCGCCGATCGCGCACGCTGCAAGTCGTCGTAACACGAGGCGCCGATGAGTTTGGCAGATCCCAGGCGCGCGCGCGCGGAAGGTATAGCCGCATCATCGGCGCCCACGTGTACGCCGTCTGCGTCGAGTTCCAGCGCAAGCTCGATGTCGTCGTTGATGATCAGTGCAGCGTCATAGTGTCGGCACAGGTCAAGCAGGACGGCGGCCTGCGCGCGACGCGTGGCGTGATCGGCGGGCTTGTTCCGATATTGCAGCAGGCGTGCGCCGCCGGCCAGCACCGCACGCACTTTGACGACGAGCAAACCGGTATCGGCAAGATCGGGTGTTACCGCGTAGACGCCGCTAATCGGTTGCATCGGCGGGCTCATCCTCGCGCGCCCAGAACAGGCGATCGGGAATGTGCTGCCCCATACCGGGCCGGAACGCGGTTTTCAAGGTTTGCCAGGTGTACTCCTGCGCGTCTTTTACCGCATCGTTGATACTCAGCCCGTTGGCGATGGTCGCGGCGATCGCGGACGCGAGCGTGCATCCGGACCCGTGGTAACTGCCGGCGAGCCGCTCCCAGCTGTCGGTGCGCACGACGCCGTCCTGACCGTACAGCGTGTTGACCACCTGCGGCGTGCTTTCGTGCGTGCCGGTGATCAGCACATATTCGCAGCCCATGGCGAGCAGGCGCCGCGCGCATTCGGCGAGATCGACGTCTTCCTCGCCGTCTTCCTGCGTGAGGCGGCGTGCTTCTATGCTGTTGGGCGTAATGATGGTGGTTTGCGGTATCAGCAACTCGCGCAGCGCGGAAATCATTTCTTCGGTGACCAGCTCGTCGCCGCGTCCGGAAGCAAGCACCGGGTCGAGAACCAGCGGAATTTCGGGATAGTCGGAAACCACCTCGGCGATCGCCGAAATATTTTCGGTGCTGCCGAGCAGGCCGATTTTGAATGCCGCGACCGGCATATCCTCAAGCACGCAGCGCGCCTGGTCGGCGACCCATTCGGCGTCGATCGGCATGACCTCTTCGACCCCCATCGTGTCCTGGATCGTGATTGCGGTGACTACTGACAGCGGGTGACAGCCCATGCTGGCGAGCGTCAACACGTCGGCCTGCAAACCGGCCCCGCCGCTCGGATCGGTCGCTGCGAATGCGAGTACGATCGGCGGCAGTGCGGATGACGCTGACGGATCCATGCTACAGGTGGGATTTGTTGTTCAAATGCGGAGCGGATCGCTAAAATAGCAGTTTAACCCGTATTTTAACCCGATATCGTAACCCACCATGACCACGACAGACGTTAATGTTTTCAAGACTTACATGTGCCTGATCTGCGGTTTCATCTACGACGAAGCCGCCGGATTGCCGGATGAGGGCATAGCACCGGGCACGCGTTGGGAGGATGTGCCGATGAACTGGACCTGTCCTGAATGCGGCGCGCGCAAAGAAGATTTCGAAATGGTGCAGGTATGAGAGTGCTGCATACCATGTTGCGCGTCGGTGATCTCGATCGAGCGATCAGTTTTTATACCGAGGTACTCGGCATGCAACTCTTGCGCCGCAAGGATTATCCCGACGGGCGTTTCACCAACGTGTTTGTCGGCTACGGCGACGAAGCGCGCGAGGCCGTCATAGAGCTCACGCACAACTGGGATACCAATGCCTACGAAGTCGGCACGGGGTTTGGCCACGTTGCAATCGAAGTCGACGACGCCTACCAGGCCTGTGCAGAGATCAAGAAGCGCGGCGGCAAAGTTACGCGCGAAGCCGGGCCGATGAAACACGGCAGCACGGTCATCGCTTTTGCCGAGGACCCCGACGGCTACAAAATAGAACTGGTCCAGACCAAAGCGAAATAAGCCGCCACCCGGCAAGGTTTACTGCGTCGGCAGGTTCACACGATCAGCCAGGCCCACGAATTGCGCGACCGATAATTCCTGCGCGCGTGCGGTCGGCGCGATCCCAAGCGCATCGAAATCCGCTTGCGTGACAAATTTTCTGAGCGAATTGCGCAGCGTTTTCCGCCGTTGCGAAAAGGCGGCCGCGACGACTTGCGCGAACAGGACTTCGTCGCGCGCCGCATAAGGCAGCGGCTTCAATGGCAGTAGGCGTATCACCGCCGACTCGACCTTGGGCGCCGGCTGGAAAGCGGCGGCTGGCACGTCGAGCAGTTTTTCCATGGCAAACCGGTACTGCAACATCACCGACAGCCGTCCATAGTTGCTGTCCGCCGGCGCCGCAACCATGCGTTCGACAACTTCTTTTTGCAGCATGACGTGTATGTCACGAATATATTCGGTGAAATCGGCAAGGTGAAACAGGAGCGGCGTCGAAATGTTGTAGGGCAGGTTGCCGATGATGCGCAGCCCGTTGCCCAGCGCGGCAAAGTCGAAACACAGCACGTCCGTCTCGTGCAAATTGAGGCGTGCGCCGAATTCGTGTCGCAATGCGGCAGCGAGATCGCGGTCTATTTCTATCGCATGTAACTCGCCGGCGGCGGCCAGCAGCGGACGCGTCAGTGCGCCGAGCCCGGGCCCGATCTCCACGAGGCGTTCGCCCCGCGCCGGATATATCGCCGCGACAATCGCGGCGATCGCGGCTGGGTCGATCAGAAAATTCTGACCGAACCTTTTGCGCGGCTGGTGTTTCACGGCGCGCCGCGGGCAAGTGCCGCGGCAAGCGCGATCGCAGTGCGTAAACTGCCGGCATCGGCTTTGCCGCTGCCGGCGAGATCGAGAGCCGTGCCATGATCCACCGACGTGCGGATAATCGGCAGGCCGAGCGTGACGTTGACGCCGCTGCCGAAGCTCGCGTATTTAAGCACCGGCAGCCCCTGGTCGTGGTACATCGCGAGCACGCAGTCATAATTGCGCAGGCGTTCGGGGTTGAACAGCGTGTCGGCAGGCAGCGGCCCGGTCAGTTGGAGGCCTGCCAGACATAGGCGCTCGATGACGGGGATGATAATCTCGATTTCTTCACGCCCCAGGTGTCCCGACTCTCCGGCGTGCGGATTCAGGCCGGCGACCGCGATGCGCGGTGCTTTGATGCCAAAGCGCGTCGTCAGGTCGCGGTGCAGCACGCGCAGCGTTTGCTCGAGACTGCCGCTGGTGATGTGCTGCGCGATATCTTTCACCGCCACATGCGTGGTGGCGAGTGCTACGCGCAGGCCGCCGCCGACCAGCAGCATGACGACATGCGGCGTCCCGGTGCGGTGCGCGAGAAATTCAGTATGTCCCGTAAATGGAATGCCTGCATCGTTGATGATGCCTTTATGGACGGGTGCTGTGACCATGGCGTCAAAGCAGCCGCTTAGACAACCATCGACCGCCACCTCGAGCGTGCGCAGCACGTAGGGCGCGTTGGCGCGATCAAGACGACCCGCAGTCACCGCCGCCGCGAGCGGAATGTCGATAACGGGCATTGCGCCCGGCGCAAAGGCGGAATCATTTTCCGCGCTGAATGGCAGATTGCGCCAGGGCAGGCCCAGTTGTCGTGCGCGCTCTTCAAGCAGACCGGCGTTGGCGATCACCACCAGTTTTTCGGTGTGCGGTTCTTGGGCGAGCAGCACGCACAAGTCGGGACCGATGCCGGCGGGCTCGCCGGCGGTGAGGGCAATCACGGGAGCATTGTGGGTTGACTGATAAGTGATGGGCGTCCCCGTTTTAGGTTTGAGTCAGGCGGCGAAGACCGCCGTGTTGATCAACCTGGCTACTCGCGCTGCCGGTGTGCTTGCTATTTTTCTTCGAGGCGATATTCGACGAACGCCTTGTCGCGCAACTGGCGCAGCCATTCCTGGTACGCTTCATCGGCTTTTTGCGCGCGCAGCGACATGCGCGCCTGCAACCGTTCCTGCTGCTGCGACATGTCCTGGTTGCGGCGCTCCAGTACCTCGATCAAATGCCAGCCGAACGGCGAGCGCACCGGGCCGCTGATCTGGCCCGGCTTCAATGCATCCATGGCTTTCTCGAATTCCGGGACCGTATCGCCAGGCGATATCCAGCCGAGATCGCCGCCGCGCGAAGCGCTGGCATCCTCGGACTGCAGGCGCGCAAGTTCGGCAAAATCCGCGTTGTTGTCGAGCCGTTCCTTGAGCTTGACCAGGCGTTCCCGGGCGTCGTTCTCCGACACCACTTCGCTCGTTTTGATCAGGATGTGCCGCACGTGGGTCTGCGACACGATTAGCGGCCCGTTTTGCCCGCGCCGTGCGTTGACGCGCACGATATGCAATCCGTTGGGACTGCGCAGCACCCCGCTGACTTCTCCGGGCTTGAGTCCCTTTACGGCTTCGGCAAATATTGCCGGCAGCCGCGCCAGCTCGCGCCAGCCCATCGCGCCGCCTTGCACTGCATCGGGCGCGTCGGAAAAACTTGCCGCAACCTGCCGGAAATCGGCGCCGCCCTTGATTTGCGCCAGCGCCTGTTCGGCACGGGCGCGTCGATCGCGCAATTGTTCCGGGCTGACCTGTTCCGGCACGCGGATCAGTATATGCGACAAATCGAACTCATCCGCCTTGCCGTCCTGCGATTGCAGGGTGTTGAGGAAATTATCGACCTCGCTGTCGGCAATCGTGATTTTGTTGTCGACTTCGCGCTCGCGCAGACGGGACATCGTAATCTCGTCGCGGATGTCTTCGCGGAATTTGGCGAAGCTGACGCCGTCCTTCTCGAGCGTTTCGCGCATCTGCGCGGGCGAGATTTTATTGTCGTCGGCGATGCGGGCGATCGCTTTGTCCAATTGGCCGTCGTCCACCCTCAACCCGGTCTCCTTGGCGAGTTGCAGTTGAACGAGAGCGTAAATCATGCGTTCGAGCACCTGCTTTTCGAGGACGTCGGCCGGTGGGAGTGGGGTGCCCTGCTGGCGCAGCTGGTTGAGCACGACTTTTAGCCGCGCATCGAGATCGCGGCGCGTGATCACTTCCTGATTGACCACCGCTACGATGCGGTCGAGCGACACGATGCGGCGAGCGGCCGGCTGTTGCGCGGTGACCTGCGGCGCGCAGGACAGCACGCACACAATGAGCGCAAAGAGATGTGCATAGAATTGTTTCATACCCGACCTGCTCCGTGCACGCTAGCGTGGTGGAAAAACGTCGTCGTTGGGGCGCACCGGTTGTGCGCCTGCCCGATAGTAGCCTGCAATGTTCCGGCGCAAGAGTTCTAGCGGATTAGAGCCGATTTTCGACAGGCCGTTCAATTCGAGCTGCATAAAAAACGAATTGACCGTAGTCGAGGACGTGGTGGCGAAACTGTGCGTGACAACCCGCAATACCCAGCAACCCCCGTCGTATTCCACTCCCGCGAGGCCTTCAAGCAGCCTGCTGTCGGCAATTGAATAGTTCAAGCGCGCGATGGCGCTCAATCTGTGAGTAAGCGGCCACTGGCTTGAAAGATCGACCTGACGTAAAGTGTTCGAGGGATTGGTTGGGCTGGTGACAGTTGGCGTCCCCGCGGGCGAAGTTAGCGCGCCATTC
>JAYVME010000165.1:0-5242 GCA_043759115.1 Betaproteobacteria bacterium
ATCCACCATCCAGCCTGCGCCGCGTACATTCTTAATGACAGCAGCGCCGAGCTTCTTGCGCACGCCGTGGATGAGGAAATCCACTGCGTTGCTCTCCACCTCCTCGTTCCATCCATAAATACGTTCTTCCAGTTCGGCACGGGTGAGTATCGCGCCCGGCCGCAACAACAACGCATGCAGGAGTGCGAACTCGCGTGCGCTAAGAATTTCAACTGTGTGTCCGCAGCGCGCTTCGCGGGTCGCCGGGTCGAGACTCACCGTCCCGTTGGTGAGCAGCGGCGCGGCCTGTCCACCCCGGCGGCGGATAATCGCGCGCATCCGGGCGAGCAGTTCATTCACGTCGAAGGGTTTGGCGAGATAATCGTCGGCACCAAAATCCAGCCCTTGGATGCGGTCTTCCACGCCATCTCGAGCAGTGATGACGATCACTGGCAACTGACTGCCGCTGGCGCGCAGTTTGCGCAGCACCTCCAACCCGTCGCGTCCCGGCAGGCCGAGGTCGAGCAAAACTGCCTGGTGTTCTTGGTTGTCGAGCACCCGCGAAGCGGTCGCCCCATCCCGCACCCAATCCACGGCGTAGGCGGCATCGCGCAGTGCCACGGACACGGCCTCGCCGATCATGCGATCGTCTTCAACCAAAAGAATGCGCATCAATGTCTTCCATAAAGAAAGCAGCATGACCATGACCCGGGCTACCCACCGTGCCGCGCGTTCGTCGCAAACGACCCACGCGCGGCCCCGTGGATAACCCTCCACCGGCAGAGACTCCACCTAAAAACCCGGAAAAGCGGTCCAAATGCTTGGGACCACCTCTGTTTAGGGAATCACTGGATTTTCAACCAATAGAATAGCGATCCCGAATCTTTCTCGATTCTCCACCGACAGGCGTTGATTTTGTACCTCCTGTTGCAGAATATGCAGCGGCTTGGCGAAATCCATCTCGGTCTCGGCGAGTGTAACCATTCCGCTTAGATGACGTAGCCGTTCAGTCGTCACCATACCATTCCAGAGTGGCCGCGGCCGGCCGCCTGCGGCGGTATCGACTACATCACGTACTGGCCAGAGTCGAATCACGATGCGTTCGCGCGAACTTAGCGTTTTAATAATCGTCAGTTCTTGCGCTTCGCCGTGATCGAATTTTGGCAGCACCGGGAGTTGCCCGATCGCAGTATCAGGCAACAGCCACAGCAACATTGTTTTCACCGCCCAAGGTTGCGGAGCCTGCCACCCGGCCGCCGTGAGCGTGCCGGCAATCTGTCCGGCTGTTCCGATCCATTGAACCGAAAAAGGCTCTTCGATTTCGCCCTCGAGGTCGGAACGCGCGAACGGCAGGCTGCGCCAACCGCCGGCCCGCCAGCCAGCGAGCGGTATGGTTTCCAGTTTGGGCCGATAAGCGTATCGCGCGGCATCAACGCCGTGATGAGGCCAGACATACCAGCCGCCGGCCAGGGTGAGCGTCGTGACGACAACCAGCAACAGCGGCCATGCGCGCAGCGGCTCGCGGCGCACGTGGTAAGTATAGGCAATGCCCAGCAGCGTAATCCAGGCGAGGCCGAGACTGAGGCTTGCCAGCACGTCCGAAAACCAATGAACCCCCAGATATAACCTTGAAAACGCAATCAGCGTGATCGTCACGGCAGCAAGCAGCGTGACCACGATCTTGGTTCTGACGGACTTGCCGCGCGCCAACAAAAAAGCCATGAACCCATAAACGACGATGCTCAATGCCGCGTGCCCGCTTGGAAATGAATATTGTTCGATGCCGGTATAAATATTGTTCGGGCGCGCGCGGCCGAGCGAGTATTTCAGCACCCACACAAGAATTTCAGCAAAACCCGCAGCCGCCAGCCAATAGCCCAAGGTGCGCCAATAGCGCATAAGAGCGAAAAATACCGAAACCGCGATAATGACGGGAATGATACCGGCCGCTCCACCCAATCCGGTAGCGGTAATCATGACGCTATCCCACCATTCGGTTCGCAGTCCTTGGAGTACGGTATAAACCGTTTGATCGAACTGAACGAGAGGATCGTTCGCAAGGATGTCCTGCAAAATACCCAAAAACAGCCAAGCACTGCCGATTAACAAAACCGCCGCGGCCAGAAGAGACTTGGATTCCGATCTGGCGGGATCGAACAGCGAAAGAAGCACACGTGACAGTGGCTTTGACTGACTACGCGCGCTCTCGACAACGCGATCCCGCAGCGATTGAATACGCGGCCAGAGGGTGGTGAACGCGAATCGCACAAGCTTGCTGATCACCCACAAAAAAGCCGCAATCATGACCAGCATGATGACGAGTCGTGAACTCACCGCGCCTGCGAGTTGCAGCGAGGCGCCAAAAAGCACACCGGGAAGAAGGTGGGCGGCGGCCCAGGCGAATGCCGACAGGATATTCATTGCGTAGAACCGGGTTGCCGGCATATTCGATATGCCGGCAACCACCGGGACGATGGCCCGTACCGGCACGAAAAAGCGGCCGAAAAACACGCTTTTGCCGCCGTTTTTGGCGAAATACGCTTGTCCTCTCTCGAACATTCCCAGGTGATTTTTCATCGGCCACAGGGCGCGGATTTGTTCGTGATAGTGGCGCCCGAGCCAATAACTGAGGCCATCGCCGAGAACCGCGCCGCTAACGGCCATAGCGGCTGTCCACCACGGATTAAGCGCGTTGAGTCCGATCAGCACGCCACCGGCGAAGACGATAGTACTGCCCGGTATGACGGTACCGATGACGGCCAGCGACTCGAGCAGCGACGCGGCAAAAACCGCGGCCAGCGCAATATGAGGGTGGGCCGAAAAATAGGTGATCAGCGATTGCAGATGCGATTCCAGAACAAGCCCCTGATCGTTGTTGTCAATACTCCTGCGGATTCAGTGGCGATTGTCCAGCGCTTCGTCACAACGCCGGTCTGCCTTAGCCCGCTCGACCGGGCGATTCCATTTCATCGGTCTTTTTCGCAAAACGTCCGAAGCGCAAAGCCAGCGTCGGCAGCACCAGCAGGTTCAGAACCGTCGACGTCATCAGACCGCCGAGAATGACAACCGCCATCGGCCCTTCAATTTCATTGCCGGGCGCCCCGCTGTATATTGCCAGCGGCAAAAGACCGAGTGCAGTGACCAGGGCAGTCATCAAAATCGGCACCAGCCGCTCGGATGCGCCACGATTCGCTGCTTCCTGCCCCCAGACCATGCCCTCCCGATTCACCAGGTGCTCGTAATGAGAAATGAGCATGATCGAGTTGCGCAGGGTAATGCCGAACAAGGTGACAAAGCCGATCAAGGAACCCAGCGTCAGATTCCCGCCCGTGATCAGCACGGTCACGACGCCGCCGACCAGCGCAAATGGCAGGTTGACCAAAACCAGCAGCAGCGCGCGCGCTACGCAGGGCCATGAACAGCAGGAGCACAATGCCGATTCCCGCCAGGACGCCGTTGACCAGTAAATCATGCTGCGATTTCGCGCGTGCTTGCGCTTCACCGGCGAATACCGCATACGTGCCATCGGGAAAAATCACTTCCCGCCTGACGCGCGTTTGCGCCTCCGCGACAAAATCGCTAACGGCCCGCCCCCGCACGCCGGAGGTGACGGTTTGCAAGCGCTGCCCACCGGTATGCTGGATCTGGTGGCGCCCGATGGATTGGTAGATATCGGCCAGTTGTTTGAGCGGAACCATCACGCCCTGCGAATTGCGCAAAGGCAGCGATCCCACTTCCGCCGGGCTTTCGCGATTGGCGGGACTTAGGGACACGGTCACGTCGAAGACGCGATTGCCCGCGTAGATTTGCGCAACCGTGGCCCCTTGGTAAGCAGCCTGGACCGCCTCCAGCACATCCACCGGCTCGAAACCGAAGCGTGTCAGTTGATCCTGCCGTAACCGAATGACCAATTGCGGGGTGCCGGGTGGCGATTGCACGCTGACGCCGATCGCGCCCGGTATGCGATTCAATACCTGGGCGATTTCCTGCGCCTTGGCATCGAGGATATCGAGGTTGTTGCCGAAGATATTGACGATCACCGGCGCCGTATAGCCGGAAATGGTCTCGTCTATCCGCTCCTTAAGAAACGTGTTGGCGGAGGTCGTCACGCCTGGAAATTTCGCCAATGTACTCTGGATATCAGCTAAAGTGCGCGCCTGCCCGTCCCCCGACATCGGCTTGAGGTCGACTTCGAATTCGCTGGTATTGACCCCCACCGGATCCACGGATCCGGCAGCCCACCCGGCCCGCTGGGCCACCAGACGCACGCCGGAAATTTTACTTAAGGCCAGCGTGATCTCGCGTCCGATGCGCATCGATTCGGCCAGAGAGGTGCCGGGTGCCGCCGCCATATGCACGGTGTAATGACCTTCCCTCATCTCCGGAATAAAGCTGCCGCCAAGAAAAGGCAGGGTCGCCAGCGCTGCGATGCAAAGCATGGCGATCGCCGCAATAATCAGCCGGGAACGGTGCTCGACTCGGGACAATAGCTTGTCATAGCGCGCCTTTAATCCCTGCACCAACCGCGGCTCTGCTACTTGCAGCGGCTTGCGCGTCAGCAGAACGTAGGACAATGCCGGCGTGACCGTCAGGGCCACGACCAGCGACGCCAGGATGGCCAGGATATAAGCGATGCCCAAAGGCGCAAACAATTTGCCGGCGACTCCGGACAAAGTCAGCACCGGCAGGAACACCAGGGCGACGATAAAAGTCGCGAAGACGACCGCGGTGCGCACTTCAAGCGAGGCCTTCAGCACCACGCGCGCGGCGGATAAGGGTTTTGCCAGCGCCTGGTTTTCACGCAACCGGCGGAAGATGTTTTCCACATCCACGATGGCGTCATCCACCACTTCTCCGAGCGCGATAGCCAATCCGCCGAGCGTCATGGTATTCAGGCTGACGTCAAAATAGTGCAGGACAATCACCGCTGTCAGCAGCGACAAGGGAATGGCCGTGGCCGAGATAAAAGCCGTTCTGACATCGAGCAGAAATAAAAACAGCACGGCGATGACCAGAACACCGCCCAGCAGCAGTGCCGTGCGCAAATGGCCGATGGCGGCCACGATGAAGTTGGCGGGGCGGAAAATATCCGGATGAAGAACAATCTGATTGGCGGCCAATACGGGTTTCAATCCCGCCAGCGCTTGCTCCACCGATTCGGTGACCGATAGGGTGTCCGCGCGGTACTGGCTTTCGATGATCAGCATCACGCCGGGCTTA
This sequence comes from Betaproteobacteria bacterium, assembly GCA_043759115.1. GTDB lineage: Bacteria > Pseudomonadota > Gammaproteobacteria > Burkholderiales > SG8-41 > PALSA-1004. The sequence continues at coordinate 5,200 of JAYVME010000165.1, forward strand.
TCTCCGATGGACGCGGCGCCCACCGCGGGCGCCGGCGCAATGG
>JAYVME010000166.1:0-24392 GCA_043759115.1 Betaproteobacteria bacterium
CCGGCATTCAGGCGGAATAAAATATCGATCAACTCTTTAAACTACTCAGCCACAGAGGACGAACATGACATCCAAACCACGCACCGGGCCGCTCGCCCGATTCACCGTGCTCGATCTGACGCGCGCGCGTTCGGGGCCGACCGCCGCGCGCCAACTCGCCGACTGGGGCGCCGATGTCATCAAAATCGAAGAACCGGGGGACGCCGACGGTGACGGCGGCCCGTTCGACAAGCGCCATGGCGCGGATTTTCAAAATTTGCAGCGCAATCGGCGCAGCCTCACGCTGAACCTGAAAAGTCCGGAGGGCGTCGCGGTTTTCAAACATCTCGCAAAGAAGGCGGACGTGATCGTCGAGAACTACCGCCCCGGCGTCAAGCACCGGCTCGGTATCGACTACGAAACCATGCGCAAGATCAACCCGCGCATCGTCTACGCCAGTATCAGCGGATTCGGCCAGGACGGCCCGTATGCGGATCGGCCGGGACTCGATCAGGTCGTGCAGGGCATGAGCGGTCTTATGTCCATCACCGGGTTGCCCGGTCAGGGACCGGTGCGCGCGGGTATCGCGATCGGCGACAGCAGCGCGGGGCTCTACTGCACGATCGGCATCCTGATGGCATTGCTCGAGCGCGAGCAATCGGGGGAGGGGCAATGGGTGCAGACTTCACTTTTGCAGGCGTTGGTTGCAATGCTCGATTTTCAGGCCGCGCGCTGGCTGGTTTCACAGGAGATCCCGGCGCAGGCCGGAAACAATCATCCGACCGCCATTCCGACCGGTGTCTACAAGACCGCCGACAGTCATATCAATATCGCGGCGTCGGGCAATCTATTTGAACGGCTGTGCAAAGTGATCGGCGCGCCTGAGTTGCTCAAGCACCCGGATTATTCGGATTTCAAGCTGCGTTCGAAGAACCGCGATGCGCTGAATGCCGTGATCGGCGAAAAACTGATCAAGCGCACGTCGGCCGAATGGATCGAAGCGTTCAACAAGGCGGGCGTGCCGTGCGGGCCGATTTACAAGGTAAACGAAATGTTTGCGGACCCGCAAATCCAGCACATCGGCATGGCGAAACCGGTCAAGCATTATGCGCTGGGCGAGATCAACCTTGTCGCGCAGGGCGTCAAACTCACGCGCACGCCGTCGGAATTCCGCACCGCAGCCCCGGACCGCGGCGCCCAAAGCGACGAGATTCTGGAGGAATTCGGCTACAGCGCGAAAGACATCGCGGACTTTCACCAGCGCGGCGTTGTTTGAAATGCCGCGCAAACCTGAATAATCCGCCTGTAACAAGCCTATTGATTGTGTCTAACTGAGAACCGGCGTGATACGCATTCATCAGCAGGGGAGTATCTGCGAGATTGTTCTTGATCGCCCGCAACAACGCAACGCGCTGACTGTTGAAATGATCGAGTCGCTTGCCGCCGCCGTCGCCGCCGCCGATGCGGCGGCCGACTGCAGATGCGTTGTGATCAAGAGTTCGGGCGAGCATTTTTGCGCGGGACGCGAACTCGCCCCGAACCGCGCGCGCGATTTGAATTCGGTGCTCGCGTACGATGATGCGTACGCCGCCATTTTCGAACGCCTGCGCGTATTGAATAAACCCTCGATTGCGGTCGTGCGCGGCTATGCGGTTGCCGGCGGCTTTACGCTGGCGATGGGCTGCGATTTTGTCATCGCCGACGAGTCGGCGAAATTCGGCGCGGTCGAAATGAACAATCGCTTTCCCGCGGCTATCAACACCGCGCTCTTGTCGCATCTGGTCGGTCCGCGGCGCGCATTGGAACTCCTGTTGCTGGGTGAGATGACCTGCGCTCGTGCGCTGTACGACATGGGGCTGGTCAATCGGCTCGCTACCGACGCCCTCGCGCTGTCCGCGATGGAACTAACGCTCACCGCGCAGTTGGCGGCACTCGATCCGGCCGCCGTGCGCCTGACCAAGGAGACTCATCGCGCCACCTGCAACATGCCGCTGGCCGACGCGTTGACCATGGGTAAACAGCTCAATGCATTGCTGCTCGCCTCCGGCCGCATCGACGAGGCAAGCCGCGCATTTGCGGCGCGTCGAAAGCGGTAGCTTTGCGACGCGGCGGGCAGCGATAGCAGGTGCATTTCTGGTATACTTTTCGGCACAGACTGAACCAGTCGAGTTCCGCATTCCCGGCACGTTCCCGTTTGTTTGCGCCGCACTCGCGGTAACCACCGGAGTGCCAGGTTTCAATCACGAACTATCCAACGAAGGACAACATGAAGTTTGATGCAAACCGACCCGATCTCACGATAGGGGTGTTGGGCACGGGCGCCATGGGCCGCGGCATTGTGCAGGTCGCCGCCGCGGGCGGCATGAACGTGCTGATGATGGATACGCGCGCGGGCGCCGCCGAGGAGGCGCGTGAGTTTGTCGCCAAGATGCTCACGCGGGCCGCGGAAAAAGGCAGCATGAGCAAGGAAGACGCCGCTGCCGCCACCGCGCGCATCAAGGTTATCGACGCGCTGGCCGGATTCAAGCCATGTCACGCGATCATCGAAGCGGTGGTCGAGAATCTCGACGTGAAGCGCGAGGTGTTTGGCGAACTGGAAACAATCGTCTCACCGGACTGCATACTGGCCACCAATACGTCTTCGATGTCGGTGACGACGATTGCGGCCAAACTCAAGACGCCGCAGCGGTTTGCCGGATTTCATTTTTTCAATCCGGTGCCACTGATGCGGCTGGTCGAAGTCATTTCCGGCCTGCTGACCGAAGAGTGGGTGTGCGAGGCGCTCGTCACGATAGGCAAGCGCATGACGCGCGAGCCCGTACGCTGCACGGATGCGCCGGGCTTTCTCGTCAACCAGGTCGGCCGCGGCTTCACGCTCGAAGCCTCGCATCTGGTCTATGAAGGCATCTCGACCTTCATCGATGTCGACCGCGTCATGCGCGATGTCGGCGGTTTTCGCATGGGGCCCTTCGAGTTGATGGAATTGACCGGCCTCGACGTGACGCAACCGGCTTCCGCGCTGATTTACAACCAGTTCTTTCAGGAGCCTCGTTACCGGCCCAATCTGATCATGCAGTCGCGCTACGAAGCCGGCGTACTCGGCCGCAAGACGAAAAAGGGTTTTTACAATTACGACGCCGAAATGAAGCCCATTGTTGCTCCCGAAGCGCCGGCGCCGGCCGCGCGCCCGGACAGCGTGTGGGTGAGTCCGGTGGAAGCCGCGGGGCACGCTGCATTGACCGAGTTGCTGAATAAACTCGGCGCGAAGATCGAGTCGGGCGCCAAGCCTACCGCCAAAGCACTGTGCTTGGTAACGCCGATCGGAGAGGATGCGACGACCTGCGCGGTGGAGCAGGGGCTCGATCCCAAGCGCACGGTGGCGGTCGATACGCTGTTTCCGCTCGCCAAGCGCCGCACCATCATGGGCACGCCGTTAACCGATATGGCCTATCGCGATGCCGCGCACGGTTTGCTTGCCTCGGACGGCGTGCCGGTTACGGTCTGTCGCGACAGTCCCGGTTTCATCGCCCAACGCATCGTCGCGATGATCGTCAACATCGGCTGCTCGATCGCGCAGAGCCGCACCGCTGCGCCCGCCGACATCGACAAAGCCGTCACCCTGGGGCTGAACTACCCGAACGGCCCGTTCAAGTTTGCCGACGTGCTCGGCGTCGAACGCATCCATCGCGTGCTGACGACGATGTATCGAATTTACGGCGATCCGCGCTACCGTCCCAACATCTGGCTCACGCGCCGGGCCATGCTCGGCGTATCCGCTCTTACCAACGAACCCTGATCTGAAGGAACTCACATGCTGACTGCCTATATTTACGATGGAAAACGCACTCCATTCGGCCGCTATGCCGGATCTCTGGCAAAAGTCCGTCCGGATGATTTGCTCGCGAGCGTAATTAAATCCGTGCTCGCCGGCAGCAAGTTCAAAGCCGAGCAGATCGAGGACATCGTCGTCGGTTGCGCCAATCAGGGCGGTGAAGACGCGCGTTGCGTGGCGCGTCACGCCGGCCTCGCGGCGGACCTGCCGATCGAGATACCGGGTACCGTGTTGCAGCGCAATTGCGCGAGCGGCCTGGGCGCTGTCGTGCACGCCGCGCATTCGATCACGGCGGGCGAGGGCGAAGTATTCCTCGTCGGCGGCACCGAGAGCATGAGCCGCGCGCCGTTCGTATTTGCAAAAAGCGAAAATCCGTTTGCGCGCGACTTGAAGATATACGACAGCACAATCGGGCCGCGTTTCTCGAACCCCAAGCTGACCAAAAAATTCGGTGACGATCAGATGCCGCAGACGGCGGACAATCTGGCCAAGGAATACGATATCAAGCGCGAAGAGGCGGACACGTTCGCGGTGGCATCGCAACAGAAATATGCGATCGCCAAAGGGGAGGGGTTTTTCACCGGCGAGATTGCGCCGGTTGAAATGCCGCCGACAAGAAAAGGGCCGGTGCCGGCGGTTGTCGACGACGAGCATCCGCGGCCGGAAACCGATTTCGCCTCGCTTGCGAAAATGAAAACCCTCTATGAAGGCGGCGTGACCACCGCCGGCAACGCCTCCGGCGTCAACGACGGTGCGGTCGCGATTATCCTGGCCAGCCTGCAGGCGGGTGAAAAAGCCGGGGTCAAGCCGATTGCGCGCGTGATTGCGAGCGCGTCTGCCGGCGTGCCGCCGCGCATCATGGGCATCGGCCCGGTCGCCGCGTCGAAGAAGGCGCTCGAGCGCGCCGGTCTCACCATCAAGGACATGGACATCATCGAGATCAACGAGGCCTTTGCCGTGCAGGTCCTGTCCTGCCTGAAAGGGCTCGGCGTCGCGTTCGACGATAAACGCGTCAATCCCAACGGCGGCGCGATCGCCATGGGCCACCCGCTCGGCGCGTCGGGCGCGCGCCTGGCACTCACCGCCGCGCGACAGCTACAGCGCAGCGGCGGACGCTACGCGCTGGTCAGTCTGTGCATCGGCGGCGGGCAGGGCATGGCGGCGATAATCGAAAGAGTTTGACCGGCGGCTATTCAACGGGCCGGTAGCGCGAACGCTGCCGGCTTTTTTATTTTACGGGGATCTTGATGACCGATACATCCACCGTTACGCTGACCGGCGGCCGATTCGACTGGCAGGATCCGCTGCTGATCGAGCAGGAGCTGACCGACGAAGAGCGTTTGATCCGCGACACGGCGCGCCAGTACGCGCAGGAAAAGCTGATGCCGCGCATTCTGCTCGCCAATCGCAACGAGACGTTTGACATCGAGGTCATGCGCGAGATGGGCGCGCTGGGTTTTCTCGGCGCTCCTCTCGAAGGCTATGGCTGCGCGGGCATCGGCTACGTCGCCTACGGTCTGATCATGCGCGAACTGGAGCGCGTCGATACCGCGTACCGCTCCGCCTGCTCGGTGCAGAGCGGGCTCGCCATGACGCCGATCTTTGCCTACGGTAGCGAAGCGCAGCGCCAGAAATATCTGCCGCGTATGGCGACCGGCGAACTCATCGGATGTTTCGGCCTCACCGAGCCGGATCACGGCTCCGATCCCGGCCGCATGAACAGCCGCGCGCGCAAGGTCGATGGCGGTTATGCGTTGAGCGGCACCAAGCTGTGGATTACGCATGCGCCGATCGCCGACATCCTGGTGGTGTGGGCGAAGGATGACGGCGGCGTGATACGCGGGTTCATTCTGGAGCGCGGCATGAAAGGTCTGGTGACGCGCAAGATTGAAGGAAAATTTTCAGTACGCGCATCGCCCACCGGCGAGATATCGATGGATCAGGTGTTCGTGCCGGAAGAAAATCTGCTGCCCAACGTGTCCGGGCTCAAGGGGCCGTTCGGCTGCCTTAACAACGCGCGTTTCAGCATCTGCTGGGGCGCGCTCGGCGCCGCCGAATTCTGCTGGCACGCCGCGCGCCAGTATTCTCTCGACCGCAAGCAATTCGGCCGGCCGCTGGCGGCCAATCAACTGATCCAGAAAAAACTCGCCGACATGCAGAGCGATATCGCGCTGGGGCTGCTCGCCTGCCTGCACGTCAGCCGGCTGCGCGAGCAGGGCAGGGCCACGCCGGAAATGGTCTCGCTTATCAAACGCAACTCGACCGGCAAGGCACTCGAAATCGCGCGCATGGCGCGCGATATGCATGGCGGCAACGGCATTTCCGATGAGTTCCACGTCATCCGTCATATGCTGAATATGGAAACCGTCAACACGCTCGAAGGCACCAGCGACATTCACGCGCTGGTGCTTGGCCGTGCGCAAACCGGCATCTCCGCATTCAACTAACAAGCTGGCTCAGGAGAAGAACATGGCGATTACATTACGCAACCTGTTAGCAGTGTTTATGTCCGCGTCGCTGGTTTACGCGGGTTCCGTTTGCGCACAAAACTATCCGGTCAAACCGATACGCATCATCGTGCCGTACGCGCCGGGCGGCTCCACCGACGTGGTAATGCGCATACTGGCGCCGCGCTTGACCGAAATCCTCGGCCAACAGGCGGTGGTCGAGAACCGGCCTGGCGGCTCCTCGACCATCGGCCTCGACATCGCCGCCAAGTCGGCGCCCGACGGTTATACGCTGGGTGTCGCCAATCTCACATTCGGCGCAAATCCGAGCCTCATAAAAAAAATGCCCTTCGATACGGAGAAAGATCTCCTGCCCGTGAGCCTCGTTTCCATCGTCACGCTGGTGCTGACGGTGCACCCTTCGGTGCCGGCGCGAACCGTGAAACAGTTGATCGCGCTCGCCAAGATGAAACCGGGCAGTCTGAATTATGGTTCAGCGGGCAATGCCAGCGCAAACCATCTGGCGACGGAGCGCTTCAATTACATGACCGGTACCAAGATGGTACATATTCCCTATAAAGGCGGCGGCCCGGCGGTCATTTCAGTAGTCAGCGGTGAAACCGCGATCCTGATGGCCACGATTCCGTCTTCCATCCAGCACTTTCAGAGCGGTCGGCTGATTCCGCTCGGCGTCAGCAGTTTGCAGCGCAATGCCGCGTTGCCCGCTATCCCGAGCATCGCGGAGGCCGGCGTGCCCGGCTATGAAGCCATTGAATGGAACGGCGTGGTCGTGCCGGCGGGCACGCCCGCGGCAGTGATCTCCCGTCTGCACCAGGCGCTTGCAAAGTCCCTGTCGATTCCCGAGGTAAAAGAACGCATCCTGAGTCTGGGCGCGGATCCCGTGGGCAGTTCGCCGGAAGAGTTCGCCGCCTTCATCAAGAAAGAGCTCGCTACGTGGTCCAAGGTTATCAAGGAAGTCGGCATCACGGTTGAGTGATAGAGCGACTATTTTCTTAAGGGACAAGCAATGGCAACAAGCGGTACCTGGATCGAGCAATTCCCGGGCAACATGACCTGGTCAAACGCGGCGCTGGTCACCAAGGGGATGGCGCCCTATGGGGCGGTCGCGCTGGGCGAAATCGACGTCGTCTGCGAACGACTCAAGTTGCGGCAGCAGGAACCGGATGCATGGCGGGAGGAGTGGTGCGCAATGGCGGGGCGGCTGGAAAAAGTCGCTGACAAGGCCGCCGCCGAACGGCGCCAGTTCACCGCCGGCAACTACTATCTGCGCGCCGGGATGTACTACTTCACCGGCGAGCGTTTTATCTATCCCGGCGAACAAAAACGCGAAGTGGGGCGCCAGTCGCTGCGATGCCAGCGCGCCGGATTGGAGCGACGTTATCCCAACATGGAATTCGTCGAGGTCCCGTTCGGAAGCACCACGTTACCCGCCATATTCATGAAGGCGCCGGGCGTGACGGGCCGCGCGCCTACCGTCGTCGTGTTCAACGGCATGGACAATTGCAAAGAGATGAGCATTCTGTTCAACGGGCTCGAGTTTGCCGCGCGTGGCTGGCACACACTGGCGATCGACGGGCCGGGACAAGGCGAATCATTGCGCATGCGCGGTCTTTACGCGCGCCACGACTACGAAGTCGCCGGAACAGCGGCCTATGATTATGTCGCGGCGCGGCCGGAGGTCGATGCCGCGAAGGTGGTGGTCATGGGCTACAGCTTTGGCGGCTACTATGCGGCCCGCGTCGCGGCTTTCGAAAAGCGTTACGTTGCGGGTGTTGCGTTCGGCGCGCTGCATTGGGACCTCGCGGCGTGGCAGAGCGAGATCAAGCGCAAGCTTGAGATCGATCCGAAGAACACTGCCCAGTCGGCATTCCATTTTCGCTGGATCATGGGGCACATTGATGACGGCGATGCCGCGATCGAGAAGGCCAGGAAGTTCTCGCTGGCGGGCGTGGCGGAAGAGATTACCTGCCCGTTTCTGATCGTCCATGGCGCGGACGACAAGGTCGTGCCGGTCGCATCCGCACACAAGCTGTTCGAGGCGGTGGGTTCCAAACGCAAGACTTTGAAAATACTTACCGCAGAAGAGGGCGGCACCTACCATGCCCAAGCCGACAACCGGCAGGTCGGGGTTGATTACATCGCCGACTGGATAGCGGCGAACCTTTAGGCCGGGCTCACACCGGGACCGTAACGTCAGGGCGGACACGAAAGCCGGATTCACCGGGTTATTCACCCATCGCGGGTGGATGCTGGCCGGGTGCGGGGTCTGCATTCTAAATTCAGGTCCGAGAGGATGTGCAGTCGCACGGCTAAATCTTATTGCCTTGCCAAATCCTTAATTTTACATAATATACATTATACGAAGTATAAGGCAAGAAATGTAGTATGTGCGCGGAGTTTGCTGGCCGACAAAACCCGCTCTAACGCGCGCCCGCCTTAATCAGTAATGTCACAACGTCCTGGTGATTGTTCCCGCGCGCGGCGCTCAACGCAGTTACGCCCGTCGCGGTCGCCAGATTTACGTCGGCAGTTTGCGCAAGCAGCAGCGACACGAGCCCCGCATGACCTTCCCGCGCAGCCATGATCAGCGCCGTAAAGCCGTTGTCGGCGGCGGCATTGACCTCGGCGCCATAGGCGATCAACAAGCGGCTGATATTAAGATGCCCCTTGACCGCCGCATACATCAACGGTGTCCAGCCTGGCTGATTGATCTGTGCGCCCTGAATAACGAGTGCCCTGACAATCTCGAGATGGCCCTGAAGTGCCGCAAGCATAACCGCGGTTTCTCCGAGTTGGTTGTGCGAGTTGACCTGCGCACGGGCGGCGAGCAGCGTTTTTACGGCTCCGGCGCTGCCCTCCTTGGCTGCGACCATCAGCAACGTGCTGCCTTCCTGATCGGTCGTATTGGCCTCAAAACCGCGCTTAAGGAGGGCGCTGATGGCCGGGGTGTCGTTCTTTTTTACGGCGTCCAGCATGTCTTCATACGCGCCCGCAGCGGCAAACTGGCTCGCCAGCGCTAAAATCAGGCATGCAACTATCTTATTAATTAACATTAATATATCATCTTACTATATTGAATAATTTATAAAAATTACAAGTAGTTTCATGACATACTTGGTCGAACGCCATCTCCTTGAGCCTGGCTACTTCCTCCGCCACGTGCCTCACGTAGCCCGGCTGATTGGTCTTGCCACGGTAGGGCGTCGGCGCGAGATACGGGGAATCGGTCTCCACGAGCACTCGTTCCAACGGAACCTGGCGCGCAACTTCCTTGATGGTTTTGGCATTCTTGAACGTCACGATCCCCGAAAACGATATGTAAAACCCCATAGCCATGGCGGCCTCGGCCACTTCCATCGACTCAGTAAAGCAGTGCATTACCCCGCCCGCCTCTTCCGCGCCCTCCTCGCGCATGATGCGCAACGTGTCGTCCGCCGCCTCGCGCGTATGTATGATCAACGGCTTGCCACACTCGCGCGCCGCGCGAATATGAGTGCGGAAGCGCTCGCGCTGCCACTCAAGGTCGCCTTTGAGCCGGAAGTAATCCAGACCCGTTTCGCCGATCGCGACAATACTGGGATTGCTCGCAAGCGACACAAGTTCCGCCACGGACACGGCGGCGACACCCTCGTAATCGGGATGCACGCCGACCGAGCCGCAGAGCTGCGGGTAGGTCTCGGCCAGTTTACGCACGCGCGGAAAATCCTCGAGCGTGACGGATACGCAGAGTGCGCGCTCAACCTGGTTTTCGCGCATGAGTTCGAATACGGCATCGAGGTTCCCGGCGAGTTCGGGGAAATCGAGATGGCAGTGCGAATCAACGAGCATAACTGTCCGTCAGATCTTCGCCGCGCAACAGCGCCGTATACGAAAACAGCAATTGCTCGATAAAGAGGCGTGCGTTAAGCGGATGATGGACGCTGCGCTGCTGGCGCACGAGGACGCGATGCAAACGCGCGATATCGACGGCGCGCAGCCCGCTTGCGATTTGATTCAGCGGTTTTTCAAAATCGGGGTTGTAACGCACACGACTGGCCGACTTGACGCTCAATAAGTCGTAAGTCCAGCGCTGCAGCCAGCCGAGCAGTCGCGGAATCGGAAATTCGCGCACCTGCTCGGCGAGTGTGAAAGCATCGACATCGGGTGCCGCCAGACTTGCCAGCAATGCCTTGCGTTGCGTCCAGAATTCGCCGTCATCGAGCGCGAGTGCTGCCAGCGGCGCGTTTCCTGTTTGCGCCAGGCTCAACGCGGGTTCGGCTATGCCCTGCTCGCGCAACCACTGCACGGCAACCGGCACGGAAGGTGTGGGCAACACCACTTGCTGGCAACGGCTGATGATGGTTGCCGGGAGGTAGCTCGGCCGGTGCGCGACCAGCATAAATCGCGTATTCGGTGGCGGCTCTTCCAGGCTTTTGAGCAATGCATTGGCCGCATTCATATTAAGCGTTTCGGCCGGGCAGAACACGATGGTCTTGCCACCGTTCTGATGCGCCGTCAGATTGATGAAGTCATGCAAGCCTCTGATCTCGTCTACCGAAATCTGCTGGCTGGGCTTGCGCTCGCTGGTAGCAGCCCCTTCGGCATCCGCCGGCCGCAAGGCTTCCGGCACTATCTGGCGATAATCGGGATGACTGTCCGCGGTGAACCAGCGACAGCTCCGGCATTCCCCACACGCGGCGCCGTCGGCCGCGGGTTTTTCGCAGGCCAGCGACTGCGCGAGCTTGCGCGTGAAATCGAGCTTGCCTATCCCTTCCCTGCCGCGAATGAGCAGGGCGTGGGGCAGCGCAGCCTTGCGTTGCAGCAACTCTTTCCACTGCGCCTGATGCCATGGATACGCGGCTACCGGCATAGCGTCTCCGCAATTTCCGCAAGTTCCCGCCTGATTCGTTCAATGCTAGCCGCGGCATCGATCACTCGTATGCGGGATGAGTCTTCCCGCGCGCGCCGCAGATAACCGTCGCGAACGCGCTGAAAAAAATCATTCTGCTCCTGCTCGAAACGATCCGGAGCCTTGATGCTGCCGGCGCGCTGCCGGCCGACTTCCGGCGCCACGTCGAAGAGCAGCGTCAGGTCCGGTTGCAATGCCCCCTGCACCCATTGTTCGAGGATCTTGAGTCTGTCCCAATCGACGCCGCGCCCGCTGCCCTGATAGGCAAATGTCGCGTCGGTAAACCGGTCGCAGATCACCCATTCGTTTGTTTCCAGCGCGGGTGCGATCACCTTGTCGAGGTGCTCACGCCGCGCGGCGAACATCAGCAGGGCTTCAGTTTCAAGATGCATCACCTGGTTTTTGTCGAGCAGCAATGCGCGCAGTTGTTCGCCCAGATCGGTGCCGCCGGGCTCCCGCGTGACGCGCACCGCGCGGCCGCGCTTGCGAAAACAATCGGCAAGCCACGCCAGATGCGTGCTCTTGCCCGCGCCGTCGATGCCTTCGAGAGTGATGAATTTTCCGCGCATATTGTCAGCGCCTGGCGCGCCGCTGGTATTTTGTCACGGCGCGCTCGTGCTCGGCCAGCGTATTCGAGAAATACGAGGCGCCGTCGCCGCGCGCAACGAAATACAAAGCCTTGCTAGTCGCGGGATTGAGGGTCGCCGTGAGCGCGGCAAGTCCCGGCATCGCAATCGGCGTTGGTGGCAATCCTTCCCGCACGTAAGTGTTGTACGGACTATCAGCGAGTAAATCGCGTTTGCGCAGATTGCCATCGAATTGCGCGCCCAGGCCGTAGATGACGGTCGGATCGGTCTGCAATCGCATGCCGAACTTGAGGCGATTGAGAAACACGGCGGCGATCAGCGGCCGCTCGGCGGGTTGCCCCGTTTCTTTTTCCACAATTGACGCGAGTATCAGCGCCTCGTACGAATTGTTTAATCGCAACCCCTCGGCGCGCGCCTGCCACAGCGAGTCGAGTTGCGTTTGCATGGCACGATAGGCGCGGCGCATCAGTTCGAGATCGCTGGCGCCGTTTACAAAGTAATAAGTATCGGGAAAAAGCCAGCCTTCCGCCGAAGGATGGGGAATGCCGAGACGGGCGACCAGGTCCGCCTCGGTTGCACCGCGCGTATCGTGGCGGAGGGCGGGATGCTCGTCGATAAGCGCCCGCACCTGGCTGAACGTCCAGCCGTCGACGATCGTGATCTGATCCTGGCCACGGGCGCCCGAGGTGATCATATCCAGCAAGGCAAACGGGGTGAGCTGGTCGCGGATTTCATAATTGCCCGCCTGCACGCGGGCGGCATCGCCGCGGATGCGCGCAAAGAGCTCAAACTGCCATGGCGAATGAATGGCTCCCGCAGCCTGCATCTGACGCACCGAACTGCGCAGGCTGCTGCCATGTTTAAGGCTGAATTGCAGCGGCGCATTGAGCGGCAGATCGGACCCGCCAAAACCAACCAGCCACGCGCCAAACGCCGCAACGAGTAAGGCGCTTAGCCAGGCTGCGCGCTTCAGCCAGCGTTTAATCGTCTTGAGCATCACTGATCCACTGCTGAAATTTCGCGCTTATCGCGCGCGCCTTCCAGACCTTGCGCTCAAGTGCAGCGACCGGCCACAGCCCGATCACACTGTTGACGACAAACAACTCGTCGGCCGCCAGCAGTTCGTCAATGCCGATGGCCGCGACCACCAGCGAAATAGCCTGCTCGCCCGCCAACTCCATCACCAGATCGCGCACGACACCGCACACGCCGCAACCGGTCAATGGCGGGGTGAATAGCGTACCGCCGCTGAACACAAACAGATTGCTCATCGTGCCGCCAACGACATGGTCTTCGCTGTCGCACATCAGTCCTTCGGCGATTCCCGGATCGCTCCATTCGGAGCGGGCGAGCACGTTTTCGAGGCGGTTCAGATGCTTGATGCCAGCCAGCGCCGGTTGCAGTGAGAGCCGGGTGCGACAAAGATGAACGCGGACACCCTGCTCGCTCAGTCGCAATGGGTATTCCGGCAGCGGGCTCGCGCTGACGATGCGCGTGGGCGTTGACGACGCCGGTATTGCATAACCGCGCGCACTGTCGCCGCGGGTCACGATGATTTTCACCACGCACTCGGGTTCGGTTGCAGCGATCAGCGCAAGGTCGCGCTCAAGCACCGCCGCGGTCGGGCAGTCTATCTTTAAAGCCCGGCAGTCATGCGCGAGCTTTGCATACTGCCGGCGCCACAGCAGTGGCTTGCCGGCATGCATCGGAAATGTTCGAAATACACCATCACCATAAGTCAAGCCGCGATCGTGCGCGCTCACCGCATCGGTCTGCACGCCGTTGACGAACATCATGGTGAACACGGGATAAGTGCCGGCGCGCAATGCCGGAGGTGCAACCGCGCCCTCAGACGGCGCGCAATACCAGGCTGCCGTTGGTGCCGCCAAATCCGAACGAATTCGAAATGGCGACCTTGATGGACATTTTGCGCGCCTGATTGGGCACGAAATCGAGATCGCATTGCGGATCCTGATTGACGAGATTGATCGTCGGCGGCGCTATCTGTTCGTGCAGGGCGAGCGCGGTAAATACCGCTTCAATACCGCCTGCCGCGCCGAGCAGATGGCCGGTCATGGATTTCGTCGAACTCACCGCGAGTTTTTTTGCATGCTCGCCGAAGCAACGCTTGACGGCGATGGTTTCCGCGAGATCGCCGAGCGGAGTCGAAGTGCCGTGGGCGTTAATGTAATCAACGTCCGCCGGATTGACGCCGCCATTGCGCATCGCGTTCACCATGCACCGCGCAGCCCCCTCGCCATCTTCGCGTGGCGCGGTGATGTGGTGCGCATCGGCACTCAGGCCATAGCCCGCGAGTTCGCAGTAGATTCGCGCGCCGCGTTTTTTGGCGTGCTCATATTCTTCGAGCACCAGCACGCCGGCACCCTCGCCCAGCACGAAACCGTCGCGGTCCTTGTCCCACGGACGGCTCGCCTCGGCAGGACTGTCGTTGCGCGAGGACAACGCGCGTGCCGCGCAAAAGCCGCCCACGCCGAGCGGTGAAACGCATGCTTCCGCGCCGCCCGCGATCATCACGTCGGCATCGCCATACTCGATATAGCGGCCCGCGTCGCCGATGCAGTGGTTGGCCGTCGTGCACGCCGAGACTACCGCAATGTTCGGCCCCTTGAGCCCGTACATGATGGACAGCTGGCCGGAAATCATGTTGATGATCGTGCCGGGAACAAAAAACGGGGAAATCTTGCGCATCCCGCCGGCCACCATGGCGTCGTGCGTGGTTTCGATGAGGGGCAGGCCGCCGATTCCCGAGCCTATGCAAACGCCGATCTGCTCGCGGTTTTCCTGCTCGAGCACGAGGCCGGAATCCTTGATCGCATCAATCGCAGCCGCCAGGCCGTAATGAATAAACGTATCGAAACGGCGCGCCTCCTTGGGAGAAAGCCACTTCGCCACCTCGAACCCCTTCACTTCGCCCGCGATCTTGGTCGGATACGTCGCCGTATCGAAGCGCGTGATAGGGGCGATACCCGACTTGCCGGCGACGATATTGCCCCAGGCTTCGGGAATACCGATCCCCACCGGAGACACGATGCCGAGGCCGGTTACAACTACTCTGCGTCTTGCCAATTGAATTCCGTGGCGTAAGCCTGGAGATTACTTGAGGTGGGCTTTGACGTAATCCGTCGCTTGCTGGACCGTGGTGATCTTTTCCGCTTCTTCATCGGGGATCTCGCACTCGAACTCCTCTTCAAGCGCCATCACGAGCTCCACCGTATCGAGGGAGTCCGCACCGAGGTCATTGACGAACGATGACTCGTTCTTGACGTCGGCTTCGTTGACGCCCAGTTGCTCGGCCACGATTTTCTTAACCCGCTGCTCTACATTTTCCATTGAGTTCCCCTTCCAGGAGTCGATCCAAGTTACGCGAAATGTATTTTACCAAATCCGGCTCCCGCCACCTAACCGGCGTAATTCACGCGCTATTCCATCAACATGCCGCCGTTGACGTGCAGGGTGGCGCCGGTTATATAGGCTGCAGCCGGACCCGCCAGAAAAGCCACCGCGCCGGCAATATCCTCGACCGCACCGAGGCGCGCAAGCGGAATTTTTGCGATCAAGGCGCTGCGCTGATTTTCGTCCAGACTGCGCGTCATGTCGGTGTCGATAAAACCCGGCGCCACGCAGTTTACCGTGATATTGCGGCTGCCGATCTCACGCGCGAGTGACTTCGAGAAACCTATCATGCCGGCCTTGGCCGCCGCGTAATTGGTCTGCCCCGCGTTACCCATCACGCCGACCACCGAGGTGATATTGATGATACGCCCGGCGCGCGCCTTCATCATGGCGCGCAATACGAGCTTCGACAGCCGGTACACCGATGTCAGGTTAGTCGATAGGATGTCGTCCCACTCTTCATCCTTCATGCGCAAGAGCAGGTTGTCGCGCGTAACGCCTGCATTGTTGACCAGGATTACGATGTCGCCACATTGTTTTTGCACGGCGGAAATCACTGATTCCGCTTGCACAACATCGTTGACGTTCAGCGCGAACCCGGCGCCTTTGACTCCCGCGGCGGCCAGATAATCACTGATCGCGTGCGCACCCGCCTCGCTCGTCGCCGTGCCGGCCACGGTCGCGCCCTGCCGGCCGAGCTCCAGCGCAATCGCTTTGCCGATCCCGCGCGTGGCACCAGTGACTAATGCAACCTGTCCGCTCAGCATCATGCCGCCTCGTGTAAAGTTTGCATGGCCTGCGCAAGCGATGCGGCATCCGCAATTGCCAGGCTCTGCAAGTTGCCGTCAATTCGCCTGGTCAAGCCGGCCAGCACCCTGCCAGGTCCGCATTCCGTGACATGTGTAACGCCCGCGCCCGCCATCTGCTGGATCACTTCCACCCAGCGTACGGGATTGCACGCCTGCCGCGCCAGCGCGTCCTTGATCTTTTGCGGGTCTTCGATCGTCGCCACATCCACGTTGTTAATGACCGGAATCCGCGGCGGGTTAAATGGAATGTCCATCAGAAACTGCGCGAGGCGTAATGCTGCAGATTTAAGCAACGACGCGTGAAAAGGCGCACTGACGGGCAGCATCACCGCACGCTTGGCGCCTTTCGCCTTCGCCAGCGCGGCGCCACGCTCGACCGCGCCCTTGTGCCCTGCGATGACGACCTGGCTTGGCGCATTAAAATTGACCGCTTCAACAATCTCGCCCTGCGCGGCTTCAAGGCAGGCTGCGTGAACCACGTCATCATCGAGACCCAGAATCGCCGCCATCGCGCCGGTGCCGACCGGCACGGCTTCCTGCATTGCGCGCGCGCGAAAGCGCACGAGCGGCAATGCGTCGCTAAAGCTGATAACGCCCGCTACCACGAGCGCCGTGTACTCGCCGAGGCTGTGACCGGCCACCATCGCCGGTTGCGCGCCGCCCGCCTCACGCCATGCGCAATAGACCGCATAACCCGCCGTTAACATCAATGGCTGCGTGTTGACGGTTGAATTGAGATCGTCTGCCGGCCCGTTCGCTGCAAGCTGCCACAAATCCTGGTGCAGAATATCGGCCGCTTCGGCGAACGTGTCGCGCACGGGTTTCGACTCGGTGAAGCTTTTCAGCATGCCGACCGCCTGCGATCCCTGTCCCGGAAAAACCAATGCCAGTTTCATCATTGCTTCTACATTTCCACCAGTGCCGCGCCCCACGTGAAGCCGCCGCCGACGCCTTCCAGCAAAACCTTGTCGCCGCGTTTGATACGCCCGTCGCGGACGGCCACATCAAGAGCAAGCGGCACCGATGCCGCCGACGTATTGGCGTGACGATCAACAGTAATGATCACTTTTGCGGGGTCTATGCCCAATTTTTTGGCCGTCGCATCCAATATGCGCACGTTGGCCTGATGGGGAATCAGCCAATCGACGTCAGTCGGCTGCATGTTACACAGGGCGAGCGTTTCGCGCGCGACCTCGTCCAGCACGCGAACGGCCAGCTTGAATACCGCCTGGCCGTCCATACGCAGAAACGGGTCGCCGGTGACTTTGCCGCCACACACATGTCCCGGTGTCGATAATATTCCGGCCTGCGAGCCGTCGGCATGCAGCACGCTTGCGCGCACACCGGGCCTGGTGTCGGCGGCCATCACCACCGCGCCGGCACCGTCGCCGAACAACACGCAGGTTGCGCGGTCGTTCCAGTCGAGAATGCGCGAAAATACTTCCGCCCCGACCACCAGCGCGTGACGATGCGTGCCGCTGCGGATATATTTGTCGGCGATATCGAGCGCGTACACGAAACCCGCGCACACCGCCTGCACGTCGAACGCCGGGCAGCGCTTGATGCCGAGTCTGGCCTGCAGCAGGCAGGCCGTGCTCGGAAAAATAAAATCGGGGGTCGACGTCGCGACGATGATCAAATCGATGTCCGTAGCGGCAATGCCGGCCGCCGCGATCGCCTGCCGCGCCGCGAGGTACGCAAGGTCACTCGACGTCTGTGTGGGCTCCGCCAGATGGCGCTGCCGAATACCGGTGCGCGAACGTATCCACTCATCGGAGGTGTCGACGCGCAGCGCGAGTTCGTCATTGCTCACCACATTGACCGGCAGATAACTACCGGTGCCGATAATGCGCGAATAGGTCACGCCGCATTCTCCTGCATCGCCGACATGCGCTCGGTGATCTTGGAAAGCACGCCGCTCTGCGCCTCTTCGGCCGCGCGGCCGATGGCGATGCGAAACGACAGGCGGTCGGCGGAACCGTGACTCTTGATGACGATCCCGCGCAGTCCCAACAAGGTCGCGCCGTTGTAGTTGCGCGGATCGAAGCGCCGCTTGAACGCGTTGAGCACCGGCAGCGCCGCCAGGCTCGCCACCCGGGTGAGTAGATTGCGGTTGAACTCTTCGCGCAGATAAGTCGCCAGCAAACGCGCGATTCCCTCCGAGGCCTTGAGCGCAACATTGCCGACAAATCCGTCGCATACGACGACGTCGGTGGTGCCCTTATAGATATCGTCGCCCTCGACGTTGCCGTAAAAGTTAAGCCCGCTCGCGCGCAGCAGCTCCGCCGCGTGCTTGACCACCTCGCTGCCTTTAATCTCTTCCTCGCCGATATTGAGCAAGCCCACGCTCGGGCGCTCAATATTCTCGACGGCGCTCACCAGGGTCGCGCCCATGACGCCGAACTGCAGCAGTTGTTCCGCGGTGCAATCGACATTGGCGCCCAGATCGAGCATATACGTGCGGCCGGTGGCGGCCGGCAATACCGAGCAGATGGCCGGCCGTTCGATGTCCGGCAGCGTTTTCAACACGAAGCGCGAAATCGCCATGAGCGCCCCGGTGTTGCCGGCGCTGACACAGGCGTGCGCGGTGCCGTCCTTGACGAGGTTCACCGCCACGCGCATCGAAGAATTTTTTTTGCCGCGCAACGCGCTCGCCGGCGGCTCGTCCATGCCGACCGTCTCGCTCGCATGTTGCACGGCGACACGCGCGCCGACATCGCACTTACCTTTGCGCAATTCGGCGGCTATCTCATCCTGCAGGCCGACCAGGATGATGCGGACATTGTCGAAACGCCGCAGGTAATCGAGCGCGGCGGGAACAGTAACATGAGGGCCGTGATCCCCCCCCATGCAATCGACGGCAACCGTTACGTCCATCCAGCATCCTCCCTAACGCGCGCTGAATACTGCGACGTGCGCATGGATACGGCTATCGGCACAAATTGGCCGATCTCTATTCGTCTTTGGTCTTGACGACTTTTTTGCCGCGGTAGTAGCCGGTGGGGCTGATGTGATGACGCAAATGCACTTCGCCGGTGGTCGGCTCAATCGCCAGCGGCGGACTGGTCAGAAAATCGTGCGAGCGGTGCATGCCGCGCTTGGACGGTGACTTTTTGTTCTGCTGAACTGCCATTTTAAAACTCCTTTTCGTTCAATTCCTGGTTCGTTTCTGCGACAGCTTCGCCAGTACCGCAAACGGCGACGCTGCGTGCTCTCCCGCCGCTTTCGCGGCCGGACTACACTGTTCCTCCGCATGTCGCGGCGACAGCGGGATCGCGAGTAAAATTTCGTCTTCCACCAGCGACCACACGTCGGTATGCGCAGCGGCCGGAATACCGTCGAGATCATCGACCTCGGCCGTCTCGCCGCCGGATTGCGCCGCCAGCACTAGCAAGTTCGCGCGGACTGCCACCGGGTAGGCCAGACTGCCGAGACAGCGCTGACACCGCAGATTAATCGACCCTGCCACTGCCAGTTGCAGGCGCGGCCGCTGCCGGGCATCCAGGCCTCCGGTCAGTTCGTATTTGAGCTCGCCACCGGCATCATAAAGACTGTCAGTCAGCCTGGCGAGTTCGCCGACCGGCGCTTCGCCGCGCAAATATTGGCTGGCGCGAGCAAATTCAAGACTATCGATAACGGCCCGTGCAGACATAAACCGCGCATGATAGTATTTTCGCCTCCATCTGTCAAAATAAAATAACAGAAAATCCATTTAACGCAGGGACTTAGAACCGCTCTGCGCATGGTTTACCCCTTGAACCATCCCCCTGCCGCGCAACTCGTCCTCGCTTCCAGGTCGCCCTATCGGCGTGAATTGCTCCAACGCCTGCATTTGCCGTTCGAAATCGCGGTACCTGACGTCGACGAAACCCCGCTTGCTGACGAAGCGCCACGCGCGCTCGCGTTACGGCTCGCATGCGCCAAAGCGCACGCCGTGCAACGAATCTGGCCGGACGCGCTGATCATAGGCAGCGACCAGGTCGCGCTCGTAGACGACGTACTGCTGAATAAACCCGGCAACCACGGCAACGCGGTGCGCCAGTTGAAGCTCATGCGCGGTAAAGCGGTGCAATTTTTTACAGCACTTTGCGTGCTCAATACCTCCGCCGCGCGTCAGCAGACGGCGATCATCTCTGTCACCGTGCATATGCGTGACTTGAGCGATGCGGAAATCGAACGCTACTTGAAGGCAGAACAACCCTACGACTGTGCGGGCAGTGCGCGCATAGAGGGTTTGGGCATCACGCTGGTAGCGCGACTCGAAGGCGACGATCCCAATGCCTTGATCGGCCTGCCGTTGATTGCCTTGTGCGATATGTTGCGTAAAGAAGGCGTGAATCTGCCATGAACAGCGAAGGCATGAATCTGCCATGAACACAGAAAGCATGATTCCGTCATGAGCGGCGCGCGCGGGGAACTGCACCTTATTCCGGTTACGCTCGGCGAGGCCGATCCGCGTATGGTACTGTCTGCAACCGCCCTCGAGTCTGCCGCCCGCCTCGATTATTTCATCGTCGAAAACGAGAAAAGCGCACGGCGGTTTCTTAAAGGGATCGCGCATCCGCGGCCGCTGCGTGAATTGCAGCTCGAGCGTTTCGATAAGGACGGCGATGAGGCGCGCGCAATCGGGTTGTTGCAGCCGCTGCTTGCAGGACGCAGCGCCGGCGTGCTGTCCGAAGCCGGCAGTCCGGCCGTCGCCGATCCAGGTGCATTGCTGGTCGGGGTTGCGCATCGCCTTCACATCCGCGTCGTGCCGCACGTCGGACCCTCGGCGATCCTGCTCGCATTGATGGCGGCGGGCTTCAACGGCCAGCGTTTCACGTTTCACGGCTATCTGCCGGTGCCCAAAGACGAGTGCTGCCGCGCTATCACCGTCCGCGAACGCGAATCGCGCGCGCAGGACACGACGCAGATCTTTATCGAAACGCCCTACCGCAACGATGCACTGTTACAGGCGATCCTCGATACCTGTCAGGCAAATACGCGACTGTGCATCGCCAGCGACCTCACGCTCGCCGCCGCATCGGTGAAGAGCGCGACGATCGCTGAATGGAAATCCGTAAAAACCGTGATCGGCCGGCGCCCGAGCGTGTTCCTGCTCTACGCGCGTTGATTAGAGTGCCTAACGCAACTGCGCGCCGCCCGTCACCGTTACTTTGACCAACGCTTCGGCCATCGCCGCGCCAAACCGCCGCGCCACCCGCTCGGCGATATTCTCGCGCAGCGTAAAGTCGACGACATCTTCCGCCTTGATTACATCGCGGGCCACCGTATCTACGCTGCCGAGAGCGTCGGCAAGGCCGAGTTCGATACTTTTAGGTCCAACCCACACCAGGCCGCTGAAAATCTCCGGGTTTTCCTTCAGCCGCTTGCCGCGTCCCTCGCGCACCACCGCGATAAACTGCTCGTGGATCTGGGCCAGCATTTTTTCGGCGAATTCCTTGTGCGCCGGATTCACCGGCGAAAACGGATCGAGAAACTTCTTGTTCGCGCCGGCTGCTATCGCGCGCCGTTCAACGCCGAGCTTTTCCATCGTGCCGGTAAAGCCGAAGCCGTCCATCACCACGCCTATCGAACCGACAATGCTCGCCTTGTCGACGTAAATTTTGTCGGCGGCAGCGGCGATGTAATAGCCGCCGGAAGCGCAAATGTCTTCGACCACCACGTACAGCGGAATGGCGGGGTACAAGGCGCGCAGGCGCTTGATCTCATCGTTGACGTAACCGGCCTGCACCGGACTGCCGCCGGGACTGTTGATGCGCAGAATCACGCCCTGCGTGTTGCTGTCCTTGAATGCCGCCTGCAACCCGGACGTGATATTGTCGGCGCTGGCCTGGGTGTCGGATGCAATCACCCCGCGCAACTCGACGAGCGCGGTGTGCTTGCCGGCCGATTTGTCGCCGCCGCGTTTGATCCAGCCCATGCCGATGAATAGCACCACAAAAAGGTAGAGCAGGATCAGCATCTTGAACGCCATGCCCCAGCGGCGCGCGGTGCGCTGCTCGGTAACCGCCGCTAACGCGACTTTTTCCAGGACTTTGCGTTCCCAACCTTCGCCGGAGTTACCGGGATCCAATTCAGCCATCGTTATATTCTTTCTCTAAGAGTGTGTTGCGAAATGAGCCGCAACAAGCCATGCCCGGGAGCGTCTGAAGGGATGCATCCCCTCCTTTTGCAACCTACTCCAGCACATAAACTTTGTCGCCGCGTTCTTCAACCCGCAGCGCAACCAGGTGCTGCCCTTTGCACGGCCCCATGATGCAATGACCGGTGGCGGGCTCGTAAGTTGCGCCATGCGTCGCGCAAATCAAGTATAACCCAGCTTTATCGAAGAACTCGCCCTCCATCCAGTCGAGTTCGACCGGGATATGCGCGCAACTGTTGAGATAGGCGTGCACCCCGCCGTCGTAGCGAATCACGAATGCCGCCGCCGGCGCGCCGTGTCGCCGCACCTCAAACCGCACGCCGGGACCGCCCTCGGTCAGCGCGGCGCCGTCGCAAATCACGCGTTGTGTTGCAGCCACTGCCATAAATCCCGCGGTTCATCCATGCACGCCAGCGGCTGCAACGCGACAAGCTGCGCGCGGGGATGCGCGCCATAGGCGGCGGCGACACCCGCGACACCCGCATTGATCGCCATCTGCAAATCGTGCGTGGTGTCGCCTATCATCAGTGTCCTGTCCGGACTGGCGCCGAGGATTTCCATCAGATCGATCAGCATGCCCGGTTGCGGTTTGCTCGCCGACTCCTCGCCGCAGCGCGTCGCATGAAACAGCGGTCCGAGCCCGGTTTTTTCGAGCGCACGGTCGAGCCCGCGGCGGCTTTTGCCGGTTGCGATGGCGAGCCGATGGCCTGCCTCCTTCAGCTTGCGCAGTATTTCTTCAGCGCCGGCAAACAACGGCGTTGCCGGGTCGCGCAATCTGAAGTGATGACCGTAGCGCTCGACGACCCGCGGATATTCGGTCGGGCTGATGCCGGGCAGCACATGCGCCATCGCGTCATACAAACCCAGTCCGATAATGTGCTGCGCGCGCTCGTCGGACGGCACCGGCAGGCCGAGATCGGCGCACGCCGCCTGCAGCGACGCAACGATGACCGCCGTTGAATCCATCAGCGTGCCATCCCAGTCGAATACCAGCAGGTCGAATCGTTTGCCCATGGCGTTCAGGTAAGCGTCTGCAGAAAACTCTGCAATTCGGCGGGCAATGGCGCCTCGACCGTAACCTTGGCGCCACTCGCGGGGTGTCTGAAGCTCACGCTGGCAGCATGCAGAAACATGCGTTTCAGGCCAGTGCGCGCCAACTGCTTGTTGAGGTCGAAATCGCCGTATTTATCATCGCCCGCGATCGGATACCCGAGATGCGCCAGATGCACGCGAATCTGGTGCGTGCGGCCGGTCTTGAGTTCGGCGCGCAGTAGGGTGTAGTCCCGCCACGCTTGTTTTAATTCGAACACCGTGTGCGATTCCTGCCCGTCCTCCGTGACCGCGACGCGGCGCTCGCCGGACGCCAGCAGGTATTTGTGCAGATTCAGCCGCACCGCCTGTTTCGCGTTGCGCCATTTACCTTTGACCAGCACCAGGTAATATTTTTTGACCTTTCCTTCGCGCAGTTCGGCATGCAGGGCGGTCAATGCGCTGCGCTTCTTCGCCAGCAGCAATACGCCCGAAGTATCGCGGTCCAGACGATGCACGAGTTCGAGAAAGCGCGCCTGCGGCCGTTGTCCGCGCAATTGCTCGATCACGCCAAAACTCACCCCGCTGCCGCCATGCACCGCCAGACCGGAGGGTTTGTTGAGCGCGAGCAGGTATTCGTCCTCAAACACTATGGCGCGTTCGAGCGCGGCGCTGACCGGTGGCGTCGCGCGCGGCGCGCGCTCGGCTACCCGCACCGGCGGTATACGCAACTCGTCCCCGTTCTGCACGCGATAGTCGGGTTTGGCCCGGCCGCCGTTAACCCTCACCTCACCGCTGCGCAAAATGCGGTATACATGGCTCTTGGGCACCCCTTTGAGCACCTTCACGAGGTAATTGTCAATGCGCTGCCCGCCGGCTTCTTCGCCGATTTTGTGGCGCGACACGGTATTTTTGCCCAAATCCTTCATTTTGCTTATACTATTGACCGGTTAGCAGACTTCAGGACAGTGTTGTCCGAAGCTTCGGCGGCAACCGCGGCAGGTGCCGCAGGTAACGCCAGGCAGGTTGGCCCAGAGCCACGCGGTCGCTATCCAGGTACGGTGAATCACAGCGCGGGAGATGATCCCGTTGATGCGGGTAGCCGGTTGCCGAAATGCTATGGTTAATATCGCTCACCACTAAAAGTAGCGATGGTAGTCGAAATACGCGCTCACAGCACACGAAAAGCTTTGTTGCAGCAGCGACCGCGGCCACGGTGCGATGCACCCCACGCCGGTTTT
>JAYVME010000167.1:0-5238 GCA_043759115.1 Betaproteobacteria bacterium
AGCCCGCCGCCCAGGCAAAACCCATGGATCGCCGCGATGACGGGTTTCTTCGCTGCATCGAAGGCATCGACCCAGTGGCCCTGTCGCCGCGCCTGGTGAAACTGCGCCGGCGATGGTGCATCGGCAAATTCCTTGATGTCGGCGCCCGCGCAAAACGCGCGTTCGCCCGCGCCGCGAATCACAATCACGCGAACTGCCGGGTCGGCATCGGCGGCGCGCAATGCCACGGGCAGTTGTGCGCGCAACTCTTGGTTGATCGCGTTCATGACCTGCGGCCGGTTGAGCGTTAGCCACGCCACCGCGTCCTTGTATTCGACGAGAACCGCCGGTTCGGGTTGGTCCGCCATGCCGGTCAGTGCGGGTCTGCGTGCCCGTGAAATTTCGCGGATATCTTGATCGACGCGGCGAGATCGGCTTTCAGTGCACGATTGAGCAACGCCTTGTTCGCGGCATAGGCTTGTGCGTCAAATGCGCTGAGAGCGAGCGCAATTGCTTGCGCGGCGGCGTTCAATTCGGTGTGCGGCACGACCTGCCTGACGACTCCGCGCGCGTGCGCTTCCTGTGCCGGCATCCAGCGCCCGCTCAATACGAGGTCCGCCGCCAGCGCGCCGCCGAATCTATCCTTGACGATGGCGACGCCGGGCAGTGCCGGTAGTCCCTTGTTGATTTCGGGCAGCGAGAAACGTGCCGTATCGGCGGCGATCACGGCGTCGCACAAGAGAGGAATCATCATACCCGCGCCGCACGCGGCGCCGTTCACGGCGGCGACGATGGGCTTCTTAAAATCGACGAGTGCGACGAGCGCGGCGGCGAACTGGGCGCGCCGTTGCGCGAGGTAGGCTTCGGCATTCTCGGCCGGTCGCGACAGGTCCGCACCCGCGGAAAAATTCCGCTCGCCGGCGCCGGTGACCACGACGGCGCGCACGTCATCGCGCCGCGCCGCTTCGGCCAGCGCCTGGTTGAATTCCGTCAGCAGCGGGAGCGACAACGCGTTGGCCTTGTGCGGACGGTTGAACGTGAGCCACAAAATGCCCTGTTGATCGGTTACGAGAAGCTCGGTTTGTTCGATGCTCATGTTATGGGTTCCTACTTTCGGATGATCAGTGCGTCGACGACGCGCACACCGGCGCCGCGCCCGAGCACGGTCAGCGGATTGATGTCGATCTCGTCCAGCGTGCCGCCTAGATCATGCGCGAGCCAGGACAGACGCACGATAGTGTCGCACAATGCGGCTATGTCGCACGCGGGCGCACCGCGCACGCCTTCCAGGAGCGGGTAGGCGCGCAGTTCGCGCAGCATCGCATGGGCGTCGGCCGCTGCCAGCGGCGGAATGCGATAGGCGACATCGCGCAGCACTTCGACATATATTCCACCGAGAGCGCCGACGACGACGACGCCGAACGTCGGATCGGACGCGATGCCGAGCATGACCTCAACGCCCGCCGGCGCCATTTCCTGCACGAGTACGCCGTGGATGCGCGCGGTTGATCTATAGCGTTGCGCGGCGGCGGTGACTTCGTCATAGGCGCGGTTAATCGCCGCATCGCCTTCGACGCCGAGCCGGATCGCGCCGGCCTCGGTCTTGTGCGGAATATCGGGCGATTCTATTTTTAATGCGACGGGGCCGCCCATGTCGCGTGCGATGGCGGCCGCTTCAGTTGCGCTCGTTGCCAGGCGCTCGCGCGTGACGTTGAGACCATAGGCGGCGAGGACTTCCTTCGACGCGCGTTCCGTCATTACGTGATCGCCGGTGGCAAGCAAGTTTTTGGCGCGCGCGATATCGATGTTCGCCGGCCGCATCGGCGGATGTGCCGCGGCCGTTTTATGCGCGCGCAGGAATTCACCGTAAGTCATCGCCGCGCGCACCGCTTTAAGGCAGGTCAGCGCGTCCCGGTAAACCGGCAGGCCGCGCGCGACGAGCGTGGCCGCCGTGATCGTTGGATCCGACGGGCAATAGCCGGTCCACAGCACGGCCACCGGTTTGTCGAGGGTGTCCGCGAGCTTAATGACATCCTCGATGGCGGGCACGGTGGGTGCTACGAGTACCGGGATCAACACGTCGACGCCGTCATCGCGCGCGACAACACCGAGCGCGTCCTCAAACAGATGCTTCGAACCGGTCAACGCGGACGTAAGGTCGGTCGGATTGGAAACGCCGGCGAAGCTGGGCATCAGTTCGCGCAGGCCGTCCACGGTCTTATCCTGGTAGGCGACCCAGTCGATGCCCACGCTCGCACCGAGATCCGCCATCAAGACCGAATGCCCGCCGGAACCGGTGATAGCGGCGGCGCGATTGCTGCGCGGCCATTTGCGCCGGCGCAGGAGTTTCGCGACTTCATAGAGTTCGTTGCAATCGGTCACGCGCAATACGCCGTATTGACGGAACGCGGCGTCGTGCACATCGTCGGCGCCGGTGATCGCGCCGGTGTGCGAGGCCGCCGCGCGCCGCCCCGCTTCGGTGCGGCCGAACTTGAGCATCACAATCGGTTTCTCGTGGTCGGCGGCGTGCCGCGCGACGGTTTCGAACTTGCGGCCGTCGCGGATGGTTTCGGCGGCGACCATGATCACCCGGGTACGCTCGTCGTCGATCATGAAGCGCATGAAGTCCATGGCGTCGAGGTCGGCTTCGTTGCCGCAGCTCACCTGATAGGTAATGCCGAGGCCCGCTTCCTGCGCGCGCCACATGGTGTTCATCTGACCGAGGCCGCCGCTATGGCAGACGAGGCCCACGTCGCCCGGCGGCCTGCGCGGCCCCCTGATCGCGAACGTCGAGGTCATCGCGAAGGCATCGACGAAATTGATGAAGCCATTGCAATTCGGGCCCAGGAGGCGCAGTCCGCGCGCGTGCGCGAAGGCCACGATTTCGTCCTGCAACGCGCGGCCGGAGGCGTCGCCGGTTTCGCTGAAGTTGGAGGTGAAGACGGTTGCGAAGCGCACGCCCTTGTCGGCGCATTGCTTCAACGTGTCGAGCACGCGCTCGGCGGCGATGACGATGCCGACGTGATCGGGCGTCTCGGGCAGGGCGCTGATGCTGGGGTAACAGGCTTGGCCGTGCAGCGTCGAATAGCGCGGATTGACCGGGAAAACGCGGCCGCGGTAGCCGAAATCGAGCACCGAACGCATGACGCGCCCGCCGAATTTCGTCACGTCTTCGGTTGCGCCCACGAAGGCGAGCGACGCGGGATTGAAGAACGTCGCGAGGTCGGGAGCTGGCAGCGGCGATGACATATACAATTTTAAATTTCGAAAAAACAGCTTTGCCGCGAAGGACGCTAAGGACGCAAAGGAAAACGAAAAAATAGGTGAAAGGAAAGTGCGTGAAACGAGAACTGTTTTTCGATTGCTATTACTTTTATTTCCTGCCCGCTCTTCCTTCGCGTCCTTGGCGTCCTTTGCGGCTAAGCTTTTGCTGTAGCAGCTAGCGCCGCGCCGCGTCCCGCCAGGCGGCCGAACACCGCGCCCGACACGAGTCCGGTGCCGCTCGGATAGTTGAAGTAAAAAAGCCCGCCGACCATTTCGCCGGCGCAATAGAGCCCGGGTATCGGATGAAAATGCACGTTGAGCACCTGCCCCGTTTCCTTGGCAATGCGTAAGCCCCCGAACGTGAACGTGATGCCGCAGGTCGTGGAATAGGCGTCGTAGGGCGGCGTGTCGAGTGCCTGCGCCCAGTTCGACTTCGGTGGTTCGATGCCGTCGGTGCCCTTGCCGTCCTTGACGACGTGGTCGAACGGCACGTCTTTCTTCACTGCGGCGTTGTAGGCGCGCACGGTTTTCAGGAAGCCGTCGGGATTCACACCTTCGAGCTTGGTGGCGAGTTCCTCCAGCGTGTTGGCGCTGACCTTGGTCATGAACTTGATGCGGTATTCGGAGCGCAGCAGGTGCTTCACTTTGGAATCGAACACCTGCCACGCGAACTGGCCCGGCTGCTGCAAAACCGCGCCGCCGTACTTGGCGTAGGTGAACGAGTGAAAATCCCAGCCCTCGTCGACGAAACGCTTGCCTTCGGAATTGATCAGGAGGCCGAAGATGTAGCTGTGTTTCTGAAATTGATCGCCCACACTCACGTCGCCGAATTCCGGCGCGTTGCGGTCCCAGCCGGTGGCGTGGCAGCCCGACCAGTTGCCGTAGGGCGCGGCGCCGATGTCGAGCGCCATTTTCAAACCGTCACCCTGGTTGAACCGAGAGCCGCGCACTTTGGCCAGTTCCCAACCGGGTCCGAGGTAACGCGTGCGCATTTCCGGATTCGCTTCGAAACCGCCGCACGCGAGCACCACCGATTTCGCGCGCAATTCAACGGGTCCGCCTTTTTGCTGCGCGCGCACGCCCGCGACGCGTTCGCCGTCGAATATCAGGGAGGAGACCCGCGTGTCATAGAGGATATCGATGCCATTCTTCTGTGCGGCCTGGTCGAGATACTGCACGAGTCCCGCGCCGCCGCCTGAGACTTCGATCGGCATCTGGCCGAAATATTTGCGCTTGCCGTTGACGAGCGCCGACTGCCGGCCATGGTTCAGGACAAAGCGCGCGCCCTTGCTGCGCAGCCACGCCATGGTGTCGAGGCTTTGTGTGACCAGGATTTCCGACAGGTCCGCGTCGGTGCGAAAGCTCGTGAGCCGGAACAGGACGTCGAAAAATTCGTCGGTGGTGTTGGTGCCGAAGTCGCTGTTGGCGGCTTCCTCGTCGGTGATATCGGTGACCCGCCGCAGATCGTCGACGCTCGCGTAGGCGAAGCGCATGACGCCGCCGGCGAAGCGCGTGTTGCCGCCGGATTCGTCTTCGCTCGCCGCTTCGAGTACCAGGACCTTGGCGCCGTTTTCCTGCGCCGAGAGCGCCGCGCATAGCGCGGCATTGCCTTTGCCTACCACGATCACATCGTATTGTGCGGTCATTGCTTTCTTACGGGGAGATAGAGAGTGAAGACAAGAGACAGCACTTTAGGGCGCGGCTTTGCGCGCTGTCAAGTTGCGCCGCTGCAGATGGCACGCACGGTTGAGTTTCCATTGGCCGTCCCGCACAATGACCCGACTCTCATTCAATGCGTCAATATTAGACGCACGTCTCCCGGAGGAAAAATATGAACGTATGGCTGCGTGCGCTCCCGCTCCCGCTACTGCTCGTGTCATCGACACTCGCGTTCGCCCAGGCTTATCCGGCCAAGCCGCTGCGCGTGGTGGTCGGCTTCCCCGCCGGCGGGCCGATCGACATCGTGGCGCGGCTCATGGCGCCGAAACTCGGCGA
>JAYVME010000168.1:0-24355 GCA_043759115.1 Betaproteobacteria bacterium
GATCACCGGGTGCGGCGTCGCGGGTTCGAATTCGGTGCTATGCGCGCCCTCCAGGCCGGCCACGTTACGCGCGTATTCGATGACGGCGAGCTGCATGCCAAGGCAGATGCCGAGATAAGGCAGCTTCATTTCGCGCGCATAGCGGATGGCCTTGATCTTGCCTTCGACACCCCGCTTGCCGAATCCGCCCGGCACCAAAATCGCATCCATCGCGGCGAGGCAAGCGGTGCCGTTCTGCTCTATCGACTCGGAATCGATGTAATGAATATTGATTTTGGCGCCGGTGTATATGCCGGCGTGGATCAGAGCTTCCGACAGCGACTTGTACGATTCGGTCAGATCCACGTATTTGCC
The DNA here is from genome assembly GCA_043759115.1 of Betaproteobacteria bacterium. Taxonomy (GTDB): domain Bacteria; phylum Pseudomonadota; class Gammaproteobacteria; order Burkholderiales; family SG8-41; genus PALSA-1004. Next base: position 355 of record JAYVME010000168.1, read on the forward strand.
GACCAGTGCGATAGCAACCGTCCGGGTTGGGTGTTCGAGCGCGTAAACGAGCTTGTCCCAGACCGCCAGATCAGCGGGCGGTGGCGCCAGTTCCAGCTTGCGGCAGACGATGTCGTCAAGGTTCTGCGCATGCAGCATGCCCGGAATTTTATAGATGCTGTCGGTGTCGACCGCCGAGATCACCGCCTCAACCTGCACGTTGGTGAAAAGCGCAATCTTGCGCCGCTCGTCGGGCGGCAGAGGACGGTCGGCGCGGCACAGCAGCACGTCGGGTTGAATACCGATTTGGCGCAACTCCTTCACCGAGTGCTGCGTCGGCTTGGTCTTGATCTCGCCCGCTGATGCGATGTAAGGCACCAGCGTCAGATGAATATAGCAGACATTGTTGCGTCCGATCTCGATGCCCATCTGGCGTATCGCTTCGAGGAACGGCAGCGATTCGATGTCGCCGACGGTGCCGCCGATTTCGACGATCGCCACTTCGGCGTCGGCGGCGCCCCGCCCGATGAAAAGCTTGATCTCGTCCGTGATGTGCGGAATAACCTGCACCGTGCCGCCCAGATAATCGCCGCGGCGCTCCTTCTTGATCACGCTCTCGTAGATCTGGCCGGTCGTGAAATTGTTGCGCTTGCCCATCTTGGCGCTGACGAAGCGCTCGTAATGCCCGAGATCAAGATCGGTCTCGGCGCCATCGTCGGTCACGAAGACCTCGCCATGCTGGAAGGGACTCATGGTGCCGGGATCCACATTGATGTAGGGATCCAGCTTCAACATCGAAATTTTGAGGCCGCGCGTTTCAAGTATGGCGGCGAGGGAGGCGGCAGCGATACCTTTGCCGAGGGAGGAGACTACGCCACCTGTGACAAAAATATATTTGGTCATTTCATGTCTAGTCCGTTTGCATATTCTAGCGCGATTCCGCCCGCGCATTCAATGAAATTCGCACTTCGCGACCGCCCGCTTTATCCGCCCGCCGCCGCGTTCTTGACTTCACGCGCGAGGTAGAGCCACGTTTCAACCACGGTGTCGGGATTGAGCGACAGGCTGCCGATACCCTCCTCCATGAGCCACTTCGCGAGGTCCGGATGATCCGACGGGCCCTGCCCGCAAATGCCGACGTACTTGCCCGCTTTGCGGCACGCCTGAATCGCCAGATGCAGCATATGCTTGACCGCCGGGTCGCGCTCATCAAACCCTTCGGCAATGATGCCCGAGTCGCGGTCGAGTGCGAGCGTCATCTGCGTCATGTCGTTGGAGCCGATCGAGAAGCCGTCAAAATGCTCGAGGAATTCGTCCGCCAGGATCGCATTCGACGGAATCTCGCACATCATGATGATGCGCAGGCCGTTCTCACCGCGCTTGAGGCCGTTTTGCGCCAGCAGCTCGATGACCTTTTTCGCCTCGCCCACGGTGCGCACGAACGGCACCATGATTTCGACATTGGTCAGCCCCATCTCGTCGCGCACTTTTTTCATGGCGCGGCACTCAAGCTCGAAGCAGTCGCGAAAGCCGGCGGCGATATAGCGCGAAGCGCCGCGAAAACCGAGCATCGGGTTTTCTTCGTGCGGCTCATAGCGGGACCCGCCGGTCAAGCTTGAGTATTCGTTCGATTTGAAATCCGACAGGCGCACGATCACCGGCTTCGGCCAGAATGCAGCGCCGAGTGTCGCCACGCCTTCGACCAGCTTTTCGACGTAAAACGTTACCGGATTCGCGTAGCCTGCCGCATGCTGTTCGACGGCGAGCTTCAGATCGCCGGGCAGGTCCGGATATGCGAGTACCGCCTTGGGATGCACGCCGATCATGCGCGCAATAATGAATTCCAGCCGCGCGAGCCCCACGCCGTCGTTCGGCAGGCGCTGGAATTCGAACGCCAGTTCCGGATTGCCGACATTCATCGTGATCTTGAGCGGCGCCTTCGGCATTGCCTCCAGCGACAGGTCTATCACCTCGACTTCAAGAATGCCGCGGTAGACAAAACCAGTGTCCCCTTCCGCGCACGACACCGTCACCGGTTTGCCGTCTTTCAGCACGCGCGTCGCGTCGCCGCAGCCGACGACCGCCGGTATGCCGAGTTCGCGCGCAATGATCGCCGCATGACAAGTCCGTCCGCCGCGGTTGGTAATGATCGCCGCCGCGCGCTTCATCACCGGCTCCCAATCCGGATCGGTCATGTCGGTCACCAGCACATCGCCGGGTTGCACCCGGTCCATCTCGGCCGCGCTTTGCACGAGCTTGACCGGTCCCGAGCCGACGCGCTGACCGATTGCACGTCCAGAAGCCAGCACATCGGAACGCTGTTTCAGACGATAGCGGCGCAGCGTATCGACTTTTTCGCTGGCTTTGACCGTTTCCGGCCGCGCCTGCAGGATGTAAAGCTTGCCATCGATACCGTCGCGCCCCCATTCGATGTCCATCGCGCGCTTATAGTGCTGCTCGATGATGAGCGCATAACGCGCGAGCTCTTCGACATCGGCATCACTGATTGAAAAACGCCGCCGTTCGGCTTCCGGCACTTCGTCCGTGCGCACCGATGTTCCAGCCGCGCGCGCGTCGGTAAAGGTCATGCGCAACGCCTTGGAGCCGAGATTGCGCCGGATAATCGCACTCTTGCCCTGCTTGAGCGCCGGTTTGTAGACATAAAATTCGTCGGGATTGACCTGCCCCTGCACCACGGTCTCGCCGAGCCCGTACGCTGACGTTATAAACACCACCTGGTCGAAGCCCGATTCGGTATCGAGTGTAAACATCACGCCGCTCGACCCGAGATCGCTGCGCACCATGCGCTGGATGCCCGCCGACAGCGCGACGTCCGCGTGAATGAAATTCTTGTGCACGCGATAGGCGATCGCACGATCGTTGTAGAGCGAGGCAAATACGTGCCTGACCGCACCGAGCACGCTGTCCAGACCATGAATATTCAGAAAAGTCTCCTGCTGCCCCGCGAACGATGCGTCGGGCAGGTCTTCCGCGGTCGCCGACGACCGCACAGCCACCGAGAGGCCGCCATTGGCACCGTGCTGCAGCGCTTGATAAGCGCGCGCTATTTCCTGCTCGAGTCTGGCGGGTAACGGCTGGGCCGTAATCCAGCCACGAATTTTCGCGCCTGCCGCGGCGAGTGCATTGACGTCATCGACGTCGAGCTTTGCGAGAGCCTCCTCGATGCGTTTATCCAGACCCTCATGCGCCAGAAAATCGCGATAGGCCTGCGCGGTCGTGGCAAAACCGCCCGGCACGCGCAGCCCCGCACTGGCAAGCTGGCCAATCATCTCGCCCAACGATGCATTCTTGCCGCCGACGCGGCCGACGTCGTGCATGCCTAGTGTTTCAAAACCTGCAATGTATGGCTCGTTACTCATTGAACACCCGTGGATTGTGCAAAGCACCCAAAGAGGCTATTTTACCGGTTATCCCCTCCCTGGCCATCACGATGCCGCAAAAACGCTCTGCCTTCTTCATCTCGGACCGCACCGGCATCACCGCCGAGATGCTCGGTCACAGCCTGCTCACGCAATTCGAGATGGTGTCGTTCAACGAGGTGACGCTGCCGTTTGTCGATTCGTCCGAAAAAGCGCACGCCGTGGTCAAGCAGATCAACGAGCAAGGTTTCCACGACGGCACGCGCCCGCTCATATTCAGCACGCTCGTCAACCAGGAGGTATCGGGCGTGGTCGCCACCGCCAAAGCCCTGTTCCTCGATTGTTTCGATATTTTCATTCTGCCGATGGAAAAAGAGCTCGGCGTGCTGGCGTCGCATGCGGTAGGCCGCTCGCACAGCGCCAGCGATTTTGCGAACTACCATCATCGCATCGAGGCGGTGAATTACTCGTTAAGCCATGACGACGGCGTCTCGACGCGGGATTTGCATGAAGCCGATGTGATTCTGGTTGGGGTTTCGCGCTGCGGCAAGACACCGACCTGCCTTTATCTGGCGATGCAATTCGGCATCCGCGCCGCCAACTATCCGCTGGTTCCGGAGGACTTTGCGAGCATGCAGCTTCCGGGGCAGGTCAAGTCGTTGCGAAAACGCCTTTACGGTCTCACCATCAAACCCGATCGGCTCGAAAAAATCCGCAACGAGCGCCGCCCCGGCAGCACGTATGCGACGCGCGCCAATTGTGAATTCGAGGTGCGCGAGGCCGAAGCACTGATGCGCCAGGAGGGCATCCCGTACCTCGACGTGACCACCAAATCGATCGAAGAACTGGCAACCACCATACTGCAGCAGGCGAAACTCGTGCGCCGTGTTTACTAGCGTCTAGCCGCGCGTTGCCGCCTGCTGCTGGCGCACGCGCTCAAACAGGCAGATTGCGGCGGCGGCGGCAATATTCAGCGATTCGACTTTTCCCGGCATCGGGATGGCGACACGTTGGTGCGCTGCCCCGGCCAGCGCCGTCGACAGTCCCGCGCCTTCGTTGCCGAATACAAAAGCGACGCAGCCGGTAACGTCCGCATCAAATACCTCATTCTTCGCGCGCTGGCTGGTCGCGATGACTTTACCTTTGAAGTCGCGCGCGAGCGCCAGGAGGTCGAATTGCTCGTAAATCCGCAGCATAAAATGCGCGCCCATGCCCGCGCGCAGCACGCGCGGCGACCACGCATGCACGGAGTGTTTGGAGAGAAATACATTCTTGACGCCGGCGGCGGCGGCCGACCGCAGTATAGACCCCAGATTTCCCGGATCCTGAATGTCTTCGAGCATGATGCACGCCTCCACCATCGCGGGCGCCGCGCGCGGACGCGGCGTCTGCACCGTGGCGAGCACCCCGGTGGGTGTCTCGACCGTCGACAACTGCTTAAACAATGCGTCGCTCAACACCAGCGGCTCACGCGGCGCCAGCGCCTCGAGCAACCCTTTTATTTCAATGTTATCGAGTCCCGACTTGCTGACGATGATCTCTTCGGGCGCACCGATGTGATCGCGATAGGCGGCGACCAGATGGATACCGTCGAGCAACGACTGCCCGCGTTCCCGACGTTCGCGTGACGAGTGCGCGAGCGCCAGCAGCGACTTGAAATGCGGGTTGTCGGCGGAGGAAACCTGCTTCATGGCGCACAAGTCCTGAAACCGGCGAATACGTCGCGCCGGTCGGGCGTATAGAAATTGCGCCACGTATTGCGCAATAGTGCCGGGCTGGTCGCAAAACAACCACCGCGCAGCACTTTGTGATTGCCGAACCACGGCTCGGAGTATTCCACGTACGGGTCGCGCTCGAAGCCCGGATAGGGCTTGAAGCAGTCGGCGGTCCATTCCCATACGTTGCCCGTCATCTGGCGACAGCCCCATGCGCTGTCACCCGCCGCGAACGCCGAAACAGGCGCGACCGCATCGCTCACGCCGTAAAGATTGGCGCGCGTCAGGTCGGGAATTTCAGCGCCCCACGGAAAGGTGCGCTTGGCGCAATTTTGCGCGTTGCCCGGCAATGTGGCGGCTGCGTATTCCCATTCCGCCTCGGTCGGCAGGCGGCGGCCCGCCCAGCGGCACCATGCATCTGCTTCATACCAATTGACGTGAACCACTGCCGCGTGCGGCGGCAGTGGCACGATTTCTGCGTAGACGCGATGCAGCCATTGGCCGTCCTGCTTCATCCAGTACGCCGGCACATCACCGCCGGCAGCCTGCCGCCACTGCCAGCCATCGGCGCGCCACAAATCCCGCCGCCGGTAACCTTCGTCATCTACGAACGCCGCGAATTCTTCGTTGGTGACGGCCGCGCGCGCAATCCCGAATGGCTTGAGCACAACGCGGTGCGCCCACTTCTCATTGTCGAATGCAAAATTCCCGCCGCGCGGCACGCCCAGCAGGAACTCACCCCCGGCAATCTCGACGTCGCCCATGCATGCGCCACCGGCTACCGCGCGGCTGGCGCCCAGGCCGGCATAGCCGAGCGTCTGGCGTGTATAGGTAAACGCCTCATTGTGCATTTCTTCATGCGCCGCGGACAACTCGGCAAAATAGCGCACCACGGGGTTGTCGGGCTCGCGCGCGAGCCGCTCCAGCACGCGTTCGAGCACGGCAGCAAGATAGCGCAGGACGGCAGCGAAGGACAGCAACGGCAAATCCCAGCGCGTGGCATGCGCCACCAGCGCCGAATTGTATAGTGCGTCCGCATCGTCAACCATCGACGGCGCAACATCGGCGTCGGCGCGATACCGCAGGCACCAGTACTCCTGAAACCAGGCGACGTGCGCGATTTCCCACAAGGGCGGGTTGACGATGGCAAGCCTGGGGCCCAGCAATTGATCGCCTTCGAGAGCGGACGCCAATGACAACGTGCGTGCGCGCGCATTACGCAGGCGCTGTGCCAGCACCGGTGCCGAGGAATTCGTCGACAATCGCCGCGTGCGGCTCTCTGCTATAGTTTGTGCTACAGGCATGCAACCATTCTAGCTTATCGGCCGCGCATGAAAATCGCACTCGTCACACCGGCGCGGCCCGTCGCCCATTCCGGCAATCGCAATACCGCCGTGCGCTGGGCGCAATTACTGCGTGAACTGGGCCATCGCGTCCAGGTGCAAACACGCTGGGACGGCAAGCCCGCGGATCTCATGATCGCGCTGCACGCGCGGCGCAGCCATGATTCCATTGTGCAGTTCGCTGCTGTGTATCCGCAGCGGCCGCTGGTGCTGATGCTGACCGGCACCGATCTTTATCACGATATCCGTGTGGATACCGCGGCGAAGCAATCGCTCTGGCTGGCGACGCGCCTCATCGTCCTGCAGGAACAGGGACCGGCCGAACTCGCCCCCGGACTGCGCACGAAAACCAGCGTCATCTACCAGTCGACGCGTCCCGTCACACGCGGGGTACGGCTTAAAACCTGTTTCGAAGTGTGCATCAGCGGCCACTTGCGCGAAGTAAAAGATCCCTTCAGGCTGGCGGCGGCACTCCAGTATCTGCCAGCGCAAAGCCGCATCCGCGCAGTGCAGATTGGAGGCGCGATGAGCATCTCGATGACACGGGAGGCGCATCGCTGGATGCGGCGCGAGCCACGCTACCGCTGGATCGGCGAATTGCCGCATGGCGCCGCACTGCGGCGCGTGGCGCGGGCGCGCCTGATGGTCATCAGTTCACGCATGGAAGGCGGCGCCAACGTCGTTACAGAAGCCCTCGCGGCGGGTGTGCCGGTTATTGCATCGCGCGTTCCCGGCAATATCGGCATGCTCGGCCGCGACTACGCCGGCTACTATCGGTTCGGCGACGAACGCGCGCTGGCGCGCCTGCTCGCACGCGCTGAAACCGACGCGGAGTTCTACCGCCTGCTCATACGCCAGTGCAACGCGCGCCGCGAATTGACCCGCCGTGCGCGCGAAAAGCGCGCATTGCGCCGGCTAGTGCGGGATTTACCGGATTAAAGCGCAACCTCAGATGCCGCCAAGCAATGACCTCACGGGGGCGAACGAGCGTCGATGCACGACCGACACGCCGTGAGTGCGCAATGCCTGCAGGTGTGCCGCTGTTGGATAACCTTTGTGGCGGTCGAATCCGTAGGCTGGGTATTGCAGGTGCAAATCCAGCATAACGGCATCGCGCGCCGTTTTTGCGAGTATCGACGCCGCGGATATTTCCGCCACCGAACTATCGCCGCGCACAATCGCGCGCGCCGGATGCACAATCACCGGACAGTACAGCCCGTCAACCAGTACTTCGGACGGCGTCGCGGCCAAAGACTCGACTGCGCGACGCATCGCCAGCAAGGTCGCCTGCAGGATGTTGAGAGTGTCGATTTCGTCAACCGATGCCCAGGCGACCGCCCAGGCGGTGGCGCTTTGTTTGATCCGCACCGAAAGCGCCTCACGCTGCCGCGCGCTGAGTTTCTTTGAATCCGCCAGCCCGACAATGCCGTGGGTTGGTCCCAGAATAACCGCCGCGGCGAACACCGGGCCCGCGAGCGGGCCGCGCCCCGCCTCATCCACGCCGCAGATCATGTCAATCCCGCAACAATGGCAGCACCGCGAGTGCGGCCTGCCGGGCTGCACCGCGGCTCAGACTTGAGCTCATCCCGGCGAACTTGCGCTCAATCCGCTCGCGCGTGGGGATATCGGCCAGAATATTGCCTAATGCCTGCGCGAGATTTTGCGGCGTTGCGTCGTCCTGGATGAGTTCCGGCACGACAAATTCCCCTGCCAGAATATTGGGCAGGCCGTAATACGGCAAATAACCTTTTCCTTGCAGCAACCAGTGGCTTGCCCGCGGCATTTTGTACGTAATCACCATCGGTTTGCAGAGCAACGCTGCTTCCAGCGTGGCGGTTCCCGAGGCCACCAGCACGACATCGGCGGCGGCCATCGCGTCCTGCGCGTGGCCGAACATGATGGTCAGCGGCAGGCCGGCTGCATCGTTACGATACAGTGCGGTCTCGAACATCGCGCGCGTTTCGCGGGTTGCGAGCGGCACCAGAAACAGGGCTTGCGGCACGCGCACATGAATCAGCTTTGCGGTCTGAATGAACAAATCCGCCATATACCGGAGTTCGCTTTGCCGGCTTCCCGGCAACAAGGCGAATACCGGCGGCAACAGCGGCAGTTTGAGTTGTTCGCGCGCAGCGGCGCCGCGCGGCAAATCGTCCAGCAGATCAGTGAGCGGGTGGCCGACGAAGGCAACGTCAATGCCGGCGTTTCTATAGAGCGCCTCTTCAAACGGAAACAATGTCAGCATTTTGCTGACGGCGCGTTTTATTTTATGCAATCGCTCCTTGCGCCACATCCAGATCGCCGGGCTGACGTAGTGCACCGTGGGAATTCCGCGTACCTTGAGGCTCTGCTCGAGCCCCAGATTGAAGTCCGGCGCATCGATGCCGATGAAGATGTCGGGCGGATTCGCCAACAGACGGCGGCGCAATTTGCGGCGTATACCGATGATTTCGGGGAAATGCCGCATGACCTCAAAATAACCGCGGACGGCGAGTTTTTCCAGCGGAAACCAGACATCCATGCCCGCGGACTCCATGCGCGGTCCGCCGATACCGACGACCGTCAACTGCGGCAGGAACTCGCGTAGCGCACGGATTAACTGGCTGCCGAGCAGGTCGCCGGATGCCTCGCCGGCGACGATAGCGATGGTGCGCGCGCGCGCGGAATGCTCAGCGGATAATGCCACGCGTGGAATTATCGAGAAAATCCAGCATCAACTGCAATTCCGCGCAAACGCCGACCTGCGTCGCAATTTCACGCTTCGCGTCTTCCAGTCCGAGTCCCGCCTTGTACAGCGTTTTGTAGGCGCGCTTGATGTGCGAAATCGCGTCCGCGGAAAAACTGCGCCGCTTGAGTCCTTCGGAATTGACGCCATAAGGCTGCGCGGTATTGCCTGACGCAGTCACGAACGGCGGTATGTCCTGCAGCACGACGGTACCAATGGCGGTAATGCTGTGCGCGCCGATATGGCAGAACTGATGCACGGCGGTAAAGCCGCCGAGTATCGCGTAATCGTCGACCCGCACATGGCCGGCGAGCTGGGAATTGTTGGCGAATATGACTTGATTTCCAATCTGGCAGTCGTGCGCGAGATGCACGTACGCCATGACCCAGTTGTCATTGCCAAGCCGCGTCACGCCGGCATCCTGCACGGTACCGCAATTAAACGTGCAGAACTCGCGTATCGTGTTGCGATCGCCGATTTCGAGCCGCGTCGGCTCGCCCGCATATTTTTTGTCCTGCGGCGCCTCGCCAAGAGACACAAACTGGAAAATCCGGTTCTTCGACCCGATGCGCGTGTGCCCGGTAATGACCGCATGCGGCCCGATGCGGCAGCCGCCGCCGATCTCGACGTGCTCGCCGATCAGCGTATATGGGCCAACCTCTATGTCGTCGGCGAGACGCGCGCCGGAGTGGACAATCGCCGTGGGATGTATCGCTGCCAAGATCGGCGATCCGCTAGGGGGTCTTGCCGTCGATCGGGCGCAGCGTGCACATGAGATCGGCTGTGGTCACCACCTGGTCCGCCACCTTCGCATGCGTCGAAAACCACCAGATGCCGCGCGCAAACCGCCTGATCTCGACGTTGAGCTCAAGCGTGTCGCCCGGCATCACCGGTTTTTTAAAGCGCGCCTTGTCGATTCCCACGAAATAATAGACCGAGTTGTCGTCCGCCTTGTGATCGTGGGTCTTGAACGTCAGAATCGCGGCGGCTTGCGCAAGCGCCTCTATGATCAACACCCCCGGCATGACCGGATGGTGCGGAAAATGGCCGGCAAAAAAATTCTCGTTGATCGTGACATTCTTGATGGCGACGATGCGCTTGCCCGGTTCGCAGGACAGCACCTTGTCCACCAGCAACAACGGGTATCGATGTGGAAGCAATGCGAGTATCTGGTGTATGTCCATGCTGTTCACGGCTTATTCCTTTTTTCCTTGCCGAGCCGGCCTTCAATTTCGCGCACCCGCTGCGCGAGATCATCGAGCTGGCGCAAATGAGCGGCGTTCCTGAGCCAGCGCTGATGGGTTGAGAACGGATAGACACCGGTATAGGTGCCGGGCTGGTCCAGCGATTTCATGATGAGCGTGCCCGCCGATATGTTTATGTTGTCGGCAATCGTGATATGTCCGTAAATCATAGCCGCGCCGCCGATTGCGCAGTTGCGTCCGATCGTTGCGCTTCCGGCAATCCCCACGCACGCCGCAATCGCCGTGTGAGCACCGATCGCAACGTTATGCGCGATCTGTATCTGGTTGTCGAGCCTGACACCATTCGCGATAACCGTATCGTCGAGCGCCCCGCGGTCTATCGTGGTATTGGCGCCGATCTCCACATCATCACCGATCACAACACGCCCGATCTGCGGGATTTTTTTCCAGACCCCGTCGTCCTTTGCGTTGCCGAACCCGTCGGAACCTACCACCGCGCCGCTATGCACGATGCAGCGCGCGCCGATCCGGCACTCGTGATATATCGACACATTGGCATGCAACCGGGTGCCTTCGCCGATCGTCGTGCCGTGTCCGATAAAACAGCCGGGACCGATTTCCGCGCGTTCAGCAATACGCGCGCGCTTGCCGATGACCGCACCGGCGCCGATGCTGGCCGATTTTGATACGCGCGCCGAGCGGTCCACCACCGCGCTCTTGTGTATGCCGGGTGTGACCGGCGGTGGCGGATTGAGCAAGCTCGAGACTTTTGCGAAATAAGCGTACGGATTATCGCAAATTATTCTTGGCAGACTCGCCGCATCGCGCGCGTCACCGCCGAGTATGACTGCCGCCGCCCGGGACTCGTTCAGCCGCGCAAGATACCGGGCTTGGGAAACGAAGGTAATATCTCCCGCACGCGCTGATTCCAGCGTGGCTACCTGCTTGATCCGGGTGCTGGCATCGCCGATTAGTTCGCCGCCAAACTGCCCGACGATGTCACCGAGTTTGTAAGACTTGCGCCTGGTCAAATTCACTTTTCGTCCCCACAGCGCATAAGAGCCCGTATCCAGTCAACGCAGCGTGGCCGCGAGACTATTTTTCGGCGGAGAGCACTTTAAGAACTTTCTCGGTGATGTCGATGCGCGGACTGCGGTAGACTGCTTCCTGCAGGATGAGATCGAATTTTTCCGACTCGGCAATCTGCCTGATAACCTTATTGGCGCGTTCGAACAGCGCCGCGAGTTCCTCGTTACGGCGCAGATTCAGGTCTTCCCGAAACTCGCGCTGCAAGCGCTGAAATTCGCGCGTCTGCCGGCCAAGCTCGGTCTCCTTGCTACGACGGTCCGATTCACCCATCGTCAGGCCGTCTTTTTCAAGCTGCCCCTGCAAATTCTTGATCTGCAATTCCATTTTGCGCAGTTCCTGCTCGCGCGGTGCGAATTCTTTTTCAAGTTTTTTTGTCGCGCGCTCCGCCGGGGCCGATTCCCGGTTAACGCGATCGGCATCGATAAATCCGATTTTGAGATCCGCCGCGTGAGCCGGCGCCAATAGACTGGCAGCCGCCAGTGCAGCCGCCAGGATGAATGAATGAAATTGCCTCAACTTCGTCTCCTTACGCATACATTGACCCGTTCGCCGCGCGCCGGTCGTTCGGCTAAAACTGCTGCCCGAACTGGAACTGGATTTTTTGCGTCTTGTCGCCGACTTGCGACTTGAATGGCTGCGCAAAGCTGACCTTCAAAGGCCCGAACGCCGATACGTAGAGCACGGCGACGCCGGCCGACGCGTTCCCGTTCGTAAACGCATAGTTCGAGCCGATTATGCCGCCATCCAGGAATGCTGAAACGCGGATCGACTTGTCGTTCGGCAGGCCGGGGAACGGAAACAGCAGTTCCAGATTGCCCACCAATTTGGTGTTGCCGCCGGTCGGAGCGCCGTTTATGTCTTTCGGACCAAGGTTGCCGGGGAAAAAACCGCGCACGGAATTCGGGCCGCCGGCATAGAAATTCCGGAAGAACGGCAGCGGCAGGCCGTTGTAACCTTGGCCGTAGCCGGCCTCTGCGTTGTAGTAAAGCGTGAAATAGGAACTCAACGGAATATATCTTTTGTGTTCCGCGCCCAACTTGTAAAACCGCAGCGTTCCTCCGGGCAGACCGGATTCCAGATTGGCGCGTGTAACGGCACCGGAGGTGGGATAAATCGCGCTGTCCCGCGTGTCCCTGCCCCAACCCACGTTGCCTATTACCGTGGTGTTGGAAGGGCCGAAGACACTCACGTAACTGGCAATCCGCACCGGCGCGCCATCGAGAACCGTCAGACTGGTGCCTTCATAACCCAACCCGAATGTGACGGTGTCCACGTCGGTGAATGGCACGCCGAATCGCAATTGGGCGCCGGCAGTCGACGAGGTATACAAACCAAGTCCAAGCGCCGCGGGATTGGTGTTGCGATAATAAACATCGAATCCCCGGCTGACACCATCGACGGTCCAGAACGGTTGGGTAAACGACAATGAATAAACCGTGTTGACCTTGCTGGAATTAATATTTAATGCCAGATGGTTACCCGACCCGAACACGTTCTGCTGCGTTATGCCACCGCTCAGCACCACACCTTCACTGCCGAACCCCGCGCCGAGCAGGATATTGCCGGTCGGCTTTTCCGCGACGTTGATATTGAGATCGACCTGATCGGTTGTACCCGGAACGCTGGGGGTTTCGACGTTCACCTCGGAAAAATAACCCAGCCGGTCGACACGCTGCTTGGATTTAGTAATTTTTCCCGCCGAGTACCAACCGCCTTCGATCTGACGCATTTCGCGGCGTATCACCTCGTCCCGGGTGCGGGTATTGCCCGTAACGTTGATACGCCTGACGTAGACGCGCCGTCCCGGATCAACAAAGAACGTAAATGCAACCGTGCGTTTTTCCTTGTTCAGTTCCGGCACGGCGTTAACGTTGGCAAAAGCGTAGCCTTCGTTACCGATGCGATCGCTCAGAAGCTTGGTGGATTCCGTCAGCTTGTTGCGCGAAAAAATATCGCCAGCCTTGATTTTGATCAGCGCGCGCGCCTCGGCCTGCGGGATCAGCGTTTCGCCCGCCAGCTTGATATCGGACACGGTGAATTGCGGCCCCTCGCTTACGCCAATGATAATGTACACATCCTTCTTGTCGGGTGTGATCGAAATCTGGGTTGAGTCGATATTGAATTCTAGGTAACCGCGATCAAGATAATACGAGCGCAGCGTCTCGAGATCGGCCGCCAGCTTTTGCTTGGAATATTGATCGTCCTTGCTGAACCACGTCAAGAGCCCCGGCGTACGCAGCTTAAAGAGCCCGATCAATTCCTTTTCCTTGAAAACCTGGTTGCCAATGATGCTGATCTGGCGAATTTTTGCGACCTCACCTTCGACAATGTCAAAGCGCACCGCGACACGGTTACGCTCCAGCGGGGTCGCCGTGGTCGTGATCTGCGCCGAGTATTTCCCGCGGCTGATATATTGCCGCTTCAATTCCTGCTCGGATTTATCCAGCAGCCCGCGGTCGAAAATGCGGCCGTCCGCGAGCCCGATCGTGCGCAATCCCTTGAGCAAGTCCTCTTTGCTGAATTCCTTGGCACCCACTATTTCTATTTGCGCAACCGACGGCCGCTCCTGCACCGACACGATCAGCACGCCATTATCGACTTCAAGGTTGACATCCTTGAAAAAACCCGTCGCATACAAAGAACGGATGGCCTGGGCGGCCTTGTCCTCGGTCATGGTCTCACCGACCTTGACCGGCAGGTAGCTGAATATGGTTCCCGCCTCGGTGCGCTGTATGCCTTCGATGCGGATATCCTTGACCACAAAAGGATCGAAAGCCTGGGCACTCAATGCCACGAGGGTGGCCATAACGAGCAGCATGTATTTAGAGCAGCGCATCACGTCAACCGTTAAATAATCTGGTGATATCGTTATAAAGCGCAAATGCCATGAGCAAAACCAAGAATCCCATTCCGACCTGCTGGCCGATCTCCATCGCCTTGATCGAAACCGGACTTCCCTTAACAATTTCAAGCATATAATACATCAAATGGCCGCCGTCCAATAAGGGTATCGGCAATAAATTGAGCACCCCCAGACTGATGCTGATCAAGGCGAGAAAAACGAGGTACGAAACCCAGCCGATCTGCGCGGACTGCCCCGCATAGTCGGCGATTGTAATTGGCCCGCTCAGGTTTTTAAGCGAAATCTCGCCGACCATCATTTTCCCCAGCATCCGCAAGCTGAAAATCGAAGTATCCCACGTGCGCTCCAGCGCCTTGCCGAGACTCATCCACGGCGAATAGCGCACTTCCACCAGGTACTGCCGCATCGCAACAGCATCAACGCGCGCAGCCACGCCGATACGACCTATACGGCCTGCGTTTTCGATGACGGCGTCGGGCGTAATCTTCACCTGCAATGTCGTATCCGCGCGTTTGATATCGAGCATGAGCTCGCGCTGCGGGCTCGCGCTGATGGCGGCAACCACCTGCTCCCAGCGCTGCACCGGCGCATGGTCAACGGCGAGGATTTCATCATTGGCGAGCAAACCGCTGCGTTCCGCTGCGCCGCCCGGAATAACGCGCCCGATGACCGGCGGCAGCGGGGGCTGTAGTCGCGCAAAGCCCAACGCCCGCAGGAAGTCGCCATCCAAATCGGCCGTCTGCAGGCGCGACATGTCAAGACGGCGCGAATGAATCTCTGCACGCTCGTTCTGAACCTCCAGGACGACCGAGCCGCGTTCGACCGCATGCTTGAGTAATAGCCAGCGCGCATCCTGCCACGTTACGACGGCGTCCGGCCCGATTTTGGTGATCGTTTCCCCGACCGCGAATTGCGCTTGGGCGGCGGGCGAATCCGGCGCCACTGCGCCGATCACCGGCTTTATCCCCGGTACGCCGTGCATGAATATGAACCAATACAGGACGATCGCCAGCAGGAAATTGGCGAGCGGTCCCGCCACCACGATAACGATACGCCGGTAGACGGATTGCCGGTTGAACGCACGCGGTAAATCCTGTTCCGCGACATCGCCTTCACGCTCGTCAAGCATTTTTACATAGCCGCCCAGCGGGAAAGCGGCAAGCGCCCACTCGGTCCCGTCTTTGCCGTAGCGGCGGCTGACGACGACGCGCCCGAAGCCCACTGAAAATCGCAGCACCTTGACGTTGCACAGCCGCGCCGCGAGATAGTGACCGAATTCATGCACCACTATCAGCGAACCGAGTGCAAAGCCAAACGCCAATAATGTGATCAGAAGATTCATCGCGATTAAATTTTCCGGTGTCTATTCACTATGTGCTATGCAGAAGCGCGTAACGGCCGCTCGGCGCCGCCGGCCGCATTGCGCGCAAGCCAGAGATGCGCGCACTCGCGCGCGGCCAGGTCGGCGGCGAACACGTCATCGATTTCACGCAACGGCACCGCCACAACATCCGCCAGCGCGTGTTCTATCAGTGCGGGAATCTGGTCAAACCGCAACCGGGAATCAAGAAACGCCGCAACCGCTACTTCGTTCGCCGCATTCAGTATCGCCGGCGCGCTGCCGCCGGCGCGCAGCGCCTCGCGCGCCAGCCGCAGACACGGGAAACGCGCGGTGTCCGGTGCCGAGAAATTGAGCTGGCCAAGGGTCGCCAGATCGAGGATGTCCACTCCCGCATCGATGCGGTCGGGAAAACCGAGTGCAAACGCGATCGGCGTACGCATATCGGGATTGCCGAGCTGAGCCAGCAACGAGCCATCAATATATTCGACCAGCGAATGAATCACGCTTTCCGGGTGAATTACCACTTTGATTTGCGCTTCATCGGCGTTGAACAACCAGCTGGCCTCGATTATTTCAAGCCCTTTGTTCATCATCGTCGCCGAATCAACCGAAATCTTGCGCCCCATGACCCAGTTCGGATGCGCGCACGCTTCCGCCGGCGTCACATGGCGTAACCGCTCGATGGGCGTGGTGCGAAACGGGCCTCCCGATGCGGTCAGCACGATCCGGCGCACGCCGGCCGCGCCAAGATCGCCGGCAAAACCCCGTGGCAACGCCTGAAACACCGCATTGTGCTCGCTGTCGATCGGCAGCAATGTCGCCTCGCAGCTGCGTACTGCGCGCATAAACACGGGACCCGCCGTGACCAGCGCCTCTTTGTTCGCGAGCAATACACGTTTGCCAGCCTGCACGGCGGCAAAGCTTGCGCGCAATCCGGCGATACCGACGATCGCCGCCATGACGGTATCGACCTGCGGTAAGCGTGCCACCTCCTCCAGCGCCGGCGCGCCGTGGCGGACCTCGGTCGGGCAGCCCTGCGCGCGCAACCGTGCCTGCAACTGCTCCGCATCCGGTGCCGCGCCGATCACCGCGAACCGCGGCTCGAATGCGATGCACTGACCAAACAGCAGCTCGGTTTGACGATGGGCGGTGAGCGCAACGATCTGGAAGCGGTCGCGATGCCGCGCGACGACATCGAGCGTATTGACGCCCACGCTGCCGGTCGAACCGAGAATCGCCAGATGCCGCCGTTTGTTCATGCGCAATGCATCAAATAAAAAACAGCGCGGCCAGCGGCAACGCCGCGACCACGCCATCCAGGCGATCCAGCATGCCGCCGTGTCCGGGCAGAATGGCGCCGCTGTCTTTGACACCCGCGCCGCGTTTGAGCCACGACTCGAACAAGTCCCCGGCGATACTGAATACCGTCATACTCAAAAATGCAGCCAAAATAAAGATGAAATCCTGCTCTGCAAACCGCGCCAAGTACAGAGCGAGAGCATACACCGTGACGGCAGTCAGTGCACCGCCCACCCCTTCCCAGGTTTTCCCGGGACTGATCATTGGCGCGAGCTTGTGCCTGCCGACGGCCCGCCCTGCGGCGTACGCCGCGGTATCCGCGATCCACACCACGCCCAGCAACAGCAATAACATGAGAGGCTTGCTCTGCAACTGCGCCAGCGCGAGCCAGGCCGGCAATAGCGCCACGATGCCTGCAATGGCCAGCGCGAGTGGATTGCGCACCTTGAGCTTGAGCCATAACCAGCATGGCACGATAACGAGCCAGAAGCCCGCGCTGACAATATAGACCGCATGCGCCGCGACCGCCGCACAGGCTTTACCGGCCGCACCGGGATTTGCTATCAACGCCAGCGATGCCGTTCCCGCGACGACGGCGATCAGGAATATGGCGTGCATGACCCGGCCAAAGCCGGCGAGCCGGGACCATTCGTGCGCGGCAACCAGCAAAAATGCCAGCAGCGCAACTTGCCACCCGACGCCAGGCAACAGAAACATCGCCGCCAGCACCAGCGGCAATAAACACGCAACGGTCAGAAGCCGCAGTTTGAGCATTGGAAACAGGCCGTCCGATCGCCGTTAGCCGACGTCCGATGCCCGGTGCGGCGGGACTTCGGATCCGCCTTCGCGCAATTGCTCGCTGGTACGCCCGAAACGGCGCTCGCGCTGTTGATAGGACGCGATGGCCAGATCGAATGCCCCGATATCGAAATCGGGCCATAACGTTTCAGTGAAATACAGTTCGGTATACGCGAGTTGCCACAGCAGGAAATTACTGATGCGTTGTTCGCCCCCGGTGCGGATGAACAGATCCGGCTCCGGCGCATACGCAAGCGACAGATACGGCAGCAAGTCGGCTTCGGCAAAGCCTCCCGCCAGTTGCGGTCTGGCCTCAAGCATGCGGGTAACCGCCTGGATCATGTCCCAGCGCCCGCCGTAATTGGCAGCAACGGTAAGCGTCAGCCGGGTGTTGTTGCGCGTCAATTCCTCGGCTTCGCTGACCAGCCGCCTGAGCGGCGCCTCAAAGCGCGACAAATCGCCGACGGCCTTGAAGCGCACGCCGCTGTCGTGCAGTTTGGCGACTTCCTGCTCGAGCGCGGCAATGAATAATTGCATGAGAAATGAAACTTCTTCGGCGGGACGGCGCCAATTCTCGCTGCTGAACGCAAACAGGGTCAGAAATTCGACCCCGTTGTCGACGCACGCACGCACCGTGCTGCGCACATTTTCGACGCCGCGGCGGTGTCCGGCGATGCGCGGCAGGAAACGCTGCTTGGCCCAGCGGCCATTGCCGTCCATGATAATCGCGAGGTGGCGCGGAATAGCACCCGTGGCGGGAACTACGAGGGTGGAGCTGTCGTTAGCCACTCGACGCTAAACCGTCATCAGATCGGTTTCTTTGACGGCCAGCGCTTTGTCGATTTCGGCAATATGACGGTCGGTGAGTTTCTGCACGTCGTCCTGCGCGCGGCGCTCGTCGTCTTCGGCGACCTTCTTCTGCTTCAGAAGATCCTTAAGATGATTGTTCGCATCGCGCCGAATATTGCGCACGGCAACGCGCGCTCCCTCGGCTTCCTTGTGGATCACCTTGATCAGGTCCTTGCGACGTTCTTCGGTCAGCGCGGGCATCGGCACGCGCACCGTTTCGCCCATCGCCGCCGGATTGAGGCCGAGGCCGGACTCGCGAATAGCCTTGTCCACCGCCGCCACCATTTTTTTATCCCATGGCGTCACGCCGATCGTGCGCGCATCGAGCAAAGTCACGTTCGCCACGCCGTTGAGCGGCGTCGGCGTGCCGTAATAGTCGACCATCACGTGATCAAGCAATCCCGCGTGCGCGCGGCCGGTGCGGACCTTCCCGAGATCGGCTTTCAGCGTCTCGAGCGATTTTTTCATTTTCTCTTCGGCGGATTTCTTGATGTCGGCGATCATATAAGTTCCCGCTAGCAGTGTACGAGCGTGCCTTCGTCCTCGCCCATGACGACGCGTTTGAATGCACCCGGCTTGAAAATGCTGAATACGTTGATGGGCAGTTTCTGGTCGCGGCACAATGTCAGCGCCGTTGCATCCATCACTTTCAGGTTCTTGATAATCGCCTCATCGAACGTGAGGCTCTTGTAGCGCATCGCGTCGGCGTGGGTCTTGGGGTCTTCGGTATAAACGCCGTCGACTTTGGTCGCCTTGAGCACGAGGTTCACGTTCATCTCCATCCCGCGCAGCGCGGCCGCCGTGTCGGTCGTGAAAAATGGATTGCCGGTGCCGGCGGCGAATATTACCACCTTGCCCTCTTCCAGGTAGCGCATGGCCTTGCCCCGTATGTACGGCTCGACAACCTGCTCGATATTGAGCGCGGACTGCACGCGGCTGACGAGGTTCATCCGCCGCATCGCGTCCTGCAAGGCGAGCGCGTTCATAATGGTCGCCAGCATGCCCATGTAATCCGCCGTGGCGCGATCCATGCCCGCCGCGGCGGGCGCCATGCCGCGGAAAATATTGCCGCCGCCGATTACCACGGCGACTTCCACGCCCAGCGCCACGACTTCCGCTATTTCCGAGATGATGCGCTCGATCGTCGCGCGGTTAATGCCATAGCTATCCTCGCCCATCAGCGCTTCACCGCTCAACTTGAGCAATATCCGTTTATGCGCGGGTTGATCGGCCATGGGTTAACCGGGCTGTGCTTCCCCGCTGCCCTGCTTGGACTGTGCCATGCCGTCGCCGACGACATAGAGACAAAACGCATTGACTTGCGCGCCTTTGCTCTTCAACACCTGTTCGACAGTCTGTTTGTCGTCTTTCACGAACGGCTGGCCGAGCAGGGTCTTTTCTTTCAGAATCTTCTGCACGCTGCCCTCGACCATTTTCTCGACGATATTCGCGGGCTTGCCGGATTCGGCCGCTTTGGCCACCGCTATGTCGCGCTCGCGCTTGATGAGGTCGGCGGGAATTCCATCTTTCGCCAATGCCATCGGCTTGATCGCGGCAATGTGCATCGCGATATCCTTGGCCAGCGCCTCGTCGCCGCCCGTAATATCGATCAGCACGCCGACCTTTGCTCCGCCGTGGATGTAAGTCGCCAGCCTGCCGGCCGCCGCCACGCGCGCGAAACGTCGCAATGAGACGTTTTCTCCAATTTTACCGACTAGCGCTTTACGCGCTTCCTCAACCGTCGCGCCGTCGAGCGGTAATTCCGACAATGCGGCGACGTCCTTTGGATTCTTGACGGCGACTAATTCCGTCATTGTCTTCGCGAAGCTGAGAAAAACGTCGTTCCTTGCGACAAAGTCTGTCTCGCAATTGACTTCGATAATTGAGCCCGACTTGCCATCCGCCGACACGAAGACCGCTACTATCCCTTCCGCTGCGATCCGTGCCGACGCCTTGCTCGCTTTATTGCCCAGCTTGATACGCAATATATCTTCGGCCTTGGCGAGATCGCCATGAGCCTCGGTCAGTGCCTTCTTGCATTCCATCATGGGCGCGTCGGTCTTGTCGCGCAATTCCCTGACCATACCCGCGGTAATTTCCGCCATTTCTGCTCCAAATTCCTTAAAAAACGTTCTTGATCTTCATCCGTCCCGCCTTCGCTTAAATGCCGCAGGGCCGGCGCACATCTGTCAGTGACACTGCTTAAAAAAAAGGGGCTGACGCCCCTTTTCCGGTTGGCATCCGTTACTTCGATTGCGCAGCATCCTCGACTTCGACGAATTCTTCGTCGCTGATGATTTCCTGCACCACCTGATTACGGCCTTCCAGCACCGCATCCGCCACGCCGCGCGCGTAGAGCTGAATCGCCCGGCTGGAATCGTCGTTGCCGGGAATCACGTAATCGACGCCTTCGGGATTGTGGTTCGTGTCGACCACCGCAATGATCGGTATACCGAGCTTTTTGGCCTCGGCAACCGCGCCTTTGTGATAGCCGACGTCGATCACAAAGAGGGCATCCGGCAGACCATTCATGTCCTTGATACCACCCAGGCTGCGTTCGAGTTTGACGATTTCGCGCTGATAGTTAAGCGCTTCCTTCTTGAGCAGCTTTTCGAGCGTGCCGTCCCCGGCCATCGCCTCCATGTCCTTCAGGCGCTTGATGGACGCTTTGACCGTCTTGTAATTGGTCAGCATGCCGCCGAGCCAGCGATGATCAACGTACGGCGAACCGCAACGTTGCGCCTCCTCCTTCACGATCTCGCGCGCCTGCCGCTTGGTGCCGACGAACAGAATGACGCCCTTGTTCGAAGTCATTTGACGCACGAATTTCAGCGCGTCCTGATACAGCGCCACCGTCTTTTCGAGGTTGATGATGTGAATCTTGTTGCGATGGCCGAAGATAAACGGGGCCATCTTGGGGTTCCAGTACCGGGTCTGGTGTCCAAAATGAACGCCACACTCCAGCATTTCACGCATGCTAGTTGCCATACAATCTCCAGTTAGGGTTAAGCCTCCATCCACCCACGTACACTCGTTGCCGAGCACCCTGACCATGGCGGATGTGCGAATTAGGCCTGAAAAGCTCCTGAATTTGACTACAAAGCTTGTTCCAGACCAGCTTGTAATTATATCATCCTAAATGACTTTTGCTCAACCGGAGCTTGCCGTCGGACCGAGTCACGGAGTAGGTAGTAGCCGGACTTTCAGTGGTGGCGTTTGGAGCCCGGTGCAAACTGGACTAGAATCCGCCTCCTTTTGATTTGATTGCATAAATTTCATGTACAGTCGCCCCCCTCCCACGAGCGTACCTGCCAAGACCCCCGAAGAAATAGCGAAAATGCGCGTGGCGGGGCGCCTGGCGTCCGAAGTGCTCGATTTCATCGCGCCGCACGTCAAGCCCGGCATCAGCACCGACGCAATAGACCGTCTGTGTCATGATTACATGGTGAACGTGCAAAACACGGTGCCCGCCCCCTTGAACTATGCACCGCCCGGTTATCAACCGTACCCGAAATCGGTATGCACTTCGGTCAACCATGTCGTCTGCCACGGCGTGCCGGGCGGCAAGAAACTCAAGACCGGAGACATTGTCAACATCGACATAACAGTCATCAAAGACGGTTATCACGGCGACACCAGCCGCATGTTTTTCGTCGGCCCGCCGGCGGTGCAGGCGCGCCGTCTGTGCGACATCACCTACGAGTGCATGTGGCGCGGCATCGCCGTGGTGCGCGCGGGCGCGCGCCTGGGTGATATCGGCCACATCATCCAGACCCATGCCGAGAACCAAGGCTGCAGCGTGGTGCGTGAATTCTGCGGCCATGGCATCGGCCGCAAATTTCATGAAGAACCCCAGGTGCTGCATTACGGCCGTCCTGGCACCGGCATCCAACTGGCGGCGGGCATGACGTTTACCATCGAGCCGATGATCAACGCGGGGCGCGCCGACATCCGCCAACTCGCCGACGGGTGGACGATCGTGACCAAGGATCACAGCCTGTCCGCGCAATGGGAGCACACCGTGCTGGTCACCGACGATGGTTTCGAAGTGCTCACAGTGTCCGCGGGCACGCCGCCGCCGCCGGATTTCATCAACGCCCGGCATGGTTAGCGCATCGCCAGCGCTGCCCGTCCCACCGGCAATAGCGCAGTCGCCAGCGGCGCGGCTAAAACAGAGGCTCGCCGAAAACCGCGCGGCGCTGCACCAGCGCTACCTGAACAACAATTCAACGCCGGAACTGCTGCGCGAACATCGCAAACTCATCGACGCCACGCTGAAGTCCGTATGGCAACACGTCGAGATGCCTGCCGGAGTCGCATTGGTGGCAGTTGGCGGTTATGGCCGCGGACAACTATTCCCGTATTCAGACATCGACCTGCTGATACTCCTCCCACGCGCCGCCGATGACGCGCTGGCGCAAAAACTCGAACAGTTCGTCAGTTTGCTGTGGGATATCGGGCTCGACGTCGGACATAGCGTGCGCACGGTGGCCGAGTGTGTGGAACTTGCGGCCCAGGATGTCACCATACAAACGAGTCTGCTTGAAGCGCGCCTGCTCCTCGGCGAACGCAAACTCTTTCATCAGTTTGAAAAAGAATTCCTGCGCACGCTCGACCCGCAGCAATTCACCAAAGCCAAACGGCTGGAGCAGGAGCAGCGCCATGTGCGCTATCACGATACCAATCTCGAACCCAACATAAAAGAAACCGCCGGCGGGCTGCGCGATCTGCAGACGATATTGTGGATCAGCAAAGCCGCCGGCATTGGCACGCGCTGGTCGGATCTCGTTAAACGCGAAATCATCACCCGGCGCGAAGCTGCCCTCCTGCGCAAGCACGAGGCATTTCTGCAAAATTTGCGTATACGACTGCATTATCTTGCGCGGCGGCGCGAGGAACGCCTGGTATTTGACGTGCAGACGGCACTGGCAACGCAAATCGGATTGCGCGACACCGCCCACCGCCGTGCGAGTGAGCATCTGATGCAGCGCTTTTATCGCACCGCCATTGAAATCAGCCAGTTGAATACGATAGTGCTGCAGAATCTCGGCACGCTGATCTTCCCGTCGCGAGGTCGCGCCATGCAGAAAATCAACGACCGTTTTCACAACCGCAATGAACTGCTCGAAGCCAATGATGAAGGCCTCTTCAGGCGGGAGCCGGGCGCCATGCTCGAAGCGTTCGTCATATTGCAGCAGCGCCACGACCTGAAAGGCATCGCGGCCGGCACGTTGCGGGCATTGTGGCGCGCCAGCACTCTGATCAATCCCGAATTCCGGCGCTCCCCAAAGAACCGCGAACTGTTCATGCAGATACTGTGCAGTCCGTCGCGTGTCGTGCGCGAATTGAAACGCATGAATCAGTACGGCATCCTCGGCCGCTACATTCCGGCCTTCGGGCGAATCGTCGGCCAGATG
>JAYVME010000169.1:0-5189 GCA_043759115.1 Betaproteobacteria bacterium
CCCTCGGTGACCGTTTCGCCAAGCTGCGGCATGATTACATCCATTCTTTTCTCCAAAAATCGTGACAGGTGAGGCGTTAGGGGTGAGGCGTAAAACCTACACTCGCATCGCTCATGGTTCCCATACCTGACTCCTCACACCTCACCGGTCTTTCGCCTCGTAAACAATCTTACCGCCGACCATGGTAATAAGCGGCTTGAGGTCTTTGATTTGGTCGGCGGGCACCGTCAGATAATCGCGGTCGAGCACGAGCAAGTCGGCATACTTGCCTTTCTGCAGCGACCCGAGCTCGGCTTCGCGGAACGCGAAATACGCATTGTTGCGCGTATGCGCGATCAACGCCTCTTCGCGCGTGATCGTCTGCTGGTTGACTTTGAACCCGCCCAGCATGCGGCCGGTCACCGCCCAGCCGAGCGTATAAAACGGATTGGATGGCGTGACCGCGGTCGCATCCGACCCCAGCCCCCACGGCAGGCCGCTGTCCTGCACCATCCTAAGCGGCGGCATGTCGTAGGCCTTGTCGCCGTAGACGTTGTGGAACAGCACGCCCTGGATGGTCGGCCGGCTGTGCAGTTGCACGTAGATGCCGAGCCGGCGCAGGCGGTCGACGTCCTGCGGCTCGAGCTGGTCGACGTGCGACAGTGTCCAGCGCAGGCCCCTGACGGGCTTCACCTTGTTGATGTCCTCGATCTCGGTCAGGAAGCGCTCGATCGAGCCGCGCAATTGCGCATGCACGTTAAGCTGCATGCCGCGGTCGGCGACCGCCTGCGCAATGCGCCGCCATTGCACCATATTCTCCGCCGACGGTTGCGTCGTCGCCACCAGCGTGCTGTCGTGCAGCGGGAAATAAACCGTTTCGCCGTAGCCCACGTTGTCGAACCAGTTGTCGCCCTGGAACGGCTTCATGTCCTTGATTTTGACGAGCACGCCGTCGACGTCCTGCGGCGACTCGGGATCCAGCCACACGTTGTAGAACACTCGCATGGTGAGCGCATGCTGGCCTGCGAGCGTACGCACCGGCTCGAAATATTTCGGCTGGAACGAACGCCCGCCCATATCAATGTATGAGGTCATGCCCATGCGGTTAAGATCGCCGAACATGGTCTTCGCGTTTTCGGTCATGCGCGCCATCGCGACTTCGCCGAGCTTCGCCAGAGTTACGCGCACGGCGCCGCCGCCGTTCAACACGCCGGTCGGCTGGCCGTTCGCATCTTTGACGATGGACCCACCGGGTGGATTGAGAGTGGCGGCATCGATGCCGAGCGCCTTGAGACCCGCGCTATTGGTATATATGCGGAAATAAATGAGCTGCAGCGCCAGCGGATTATCCGGCGCCGCCGCGTCGAGTTCCGCCTTGGTGAAGCCGCGGCGCCCGTCCTCGAACTGCTCGATCGACCAGCCGCCCAGGACCAGCACCCATTCGCCGGGTTTGGATTCGCGCGCCTTGCGCGCGATCATGCCCAGCGCCTGCTTGCGCGAGGTTACGCCGTCGAGCCGCACCTCCTGATGCCAATACTCTGCCGCTCGCATGAAATGCGCATGGTTATCGATCAAGCCGGGAATGACGGTCTTACCCTTCAGGTCGATGACTTTGGTGCCCGCGCCGGCGAGGTTGCGTATGCTCGCATTGTTTCCGACATCGACGACGCGCTCGCCCTTGATCGCAATGGCCTGCGCGATGGTGAAGCGGTCATCGACCGTGACGATTTTGCCGTTGACAAAAATAGTATCCGCCATATCGGCGGCGGACGCTAACGGTATTACTACTAAAGCTTCACCGCAAAGGACGCAAAGGACGCGAAGGCACAGCAAAAGCCATTGCGTGAACAAAAACCTCATGCTCGATAGTCGCAACCGTTTTGCAATATCGTCACACATTGCGTTATTGGATAATTTTATTCGCACTTGTCTTTCCTTTGCGTACCCCTCAAGGGGGTATTGAAAAGAATCCTTGGCGGCTAAGCTTTAAGGTTTCGCCTGGTAAACGATCCTGCCGCCGACCATCGTCATGACCGGCTTGATGTCCTTGATCTTATCCGCCGGCACCGTCAGATAATCGCGGTCGAGCACCAGTAGATCGGCGTACTTGCCGGGCTGCAGCGAGCCGAGATTGGCTTCCTGAAATACGATGAACGCGTTGTTGCGGGTATGCGCAGCCAGCGCCTCCTCGCGCGTGACGCTCTGCCGGTTTACCTGTTGTCCGCCTATCATGCGTCCGGTCACGGCAAAACTCAGCGTATAGAACGGATTCGACGTCGTCACCGCCGTTGCGTCGGAACCGAGGCCCCAGCGAATACCGCTGTCCTGCACGCGCCTGAATGGCGGCATGTCCCACGCGCGCGCGCCGTGCTCCTTGTGCATCAAGGCACCCTGAATCAGCGGGCGGCTGTGAATCTGCGCGGTCATGCCCAGATTCTTCATGCGCTCCAATTGCGCCTCGGTGACCTGGTCGAGGTGCGAGAACGACCAGCGCAACCCCTTGATCGGCTGCAGCCGGTTGATCGCCTCGTACTCGTTGAGGAACAGTTCGATGACATCGCTCATCTCGACGTGAGAATTCAGATACAGGCCGCGCTCGGCGATGGCCTGCGCGATGCGCCGCATTTGCGCGATGTCCTCCGGCTTCTTGTTGCTGTCCTTGCGCAATAGCTGGGTCGTCACCGGCCCGTAGACCGACTCGCCCCAGCCGATGTTGTTGAAATAGTCGCTGCCCTGGAATGGTTTCTGCTGCGCGATTTCCGGCAGCAGTTGATCGACTTCCTGCGGAGTCGCGGGCTGGCGGATGGTGGTCCAGTACACGCGCGCGTTCAGCTCGCCGCGCTCGGCCAGATATTGGTACGGCTCATAGTGCTTCGCACCCATGCCGCGCCCGCCGGCATCGAGCCATGCGGTGATGCCGGTTGAATTCAATTCAGTCACGAGCTTCCTGGTGTTCGCGAGCCACGCGTCTTTTTCGAACAACGGAATCTTCGCCGCGACGAACGCAACACCGCCCGCGCCCGCAATCATGCCGGTGAGTTTGCCGCCGGCGTCTTTTTCTATTTTGCCGCCGCGCGGGTCCGGCGTGCCGGCATCGATTCCGGCGGCCTTGAACGCAGCCGTATTCAGATAGCTGTGCCGGTATACCGCCTGTATGACCACCGGATTGTTGGGCGCGATGCGATCCAGTTCGTCGAGCGGGAAGCCGCGCGCATCGTCCTTGAACTGCTCCTCCGACCATCCGCCGAGCGTTACGATCCATTCACCCGCGCGCGCGGCGCGCACGCGTGCGATCAGCATGTTCAACGCCTGCTTGCGCGATATGATCCCGTCGAACCTGAGTTCGTCGTGCTCCGCCGCGCGCACCCAGTGCGCGTGGTTATCAATGAGGCCGGGAATCACGGTCCTGCCCTTGAGATCGATCCTCTGCGTGCCCGCGCCGGCCAGCTTCGCGATCTGCGCAGAGCTGCCAACCGCAACGATGCGGCCCTCCTTGATCGCCAGCGCCTGCGCGATCGTAAAGCGATCGTCGACCGTGATGATCTTGCCGTGAGTAAGAATTACGTCGGCGATTTGGGCGGCATGCACCAATGGCGCTGCTAAAACTTCACCGCCAAGGACGCCAAGGATTCCTGTCAATACCCCCTTGAGGGGTACGCCAAGGAATGCCCTATACCAAACGGAACTGAACATGTGCCGCACTTGCAAGATCACGCTTACCGCTTGCAACGGATATGACTCCGGGAGAGGTTCTGCTCGCATCCTGCTTTTCCTTTGCGTCCTTCGCGTCCTTTGCGGTTCAAGATTTAAGTCCCTTGCGTCCTTTGCGGTCCAGCTTGAAGCTTTAATCCATCTTCAAGCGAATTTCGCGCACGATGCGCTCGACCGACGGGATGGTGTTGTCTTCAAGCAGATCGGCCGACGGCAATGGCACGTGCGGCGTGGTAATGCGCATGATGGGCGCGTCGAGACGCCAGAAACATTCTTCAGCGACGATGGACACGATTTCCGCGCCCCACCCGCACAGGCGAGGATTTTCCTCGACCGTGAAGAGACGTCCGGTCTTGCCGACTTCGCTCAATATGGTTTGCGTATCGAGCGGCACCAGCGAGCGCAGGTCGATCACCGTGCATGCAATACCGTGCTCTTTCTCGAGAACCATCGCCGCATCCAGCGCTTTGTGCACCATCGAGGCCAGCGCGACTATCGTGCAGTCTTTGCCATTGCGCAGCACCTTCGCCTTGCCGAGTTCGTCGACGTATTCGCCGTCGGGCACTTCGCCCTTCATCGAATAAAGCGACTTCTGCTCGAAGAACAGCACCGGATCGGGGTCGCGCACGGCCGCCGCGAGCAATCCCTTGACGTCGGCGGGAAACGCCGGCGCCACCACCTTGATGCCCGGAATCATCATCGCCCAGTTCTCGACCGCCTGCGAATGCTGCGCGCCGAACCGCGAGCCCGCGCCGTTGGCGGTGCGGATGACGAGCGGAAGCGAAATCTGGCCATTGGTCATATAGCGCGACTTCGCGATTTCATTCGCGACGATGTCCCAGCACACCGCCAGAAAATCCGAGAACATGATTTCAGCGATTGGCCTCAAGCCCGTCATCGCAGCGCCCATCGCGGCGCCCAGTATCGCCTGCTCCGAGATCGGGCAATCGCGCACGCGCTTGGGCCCGAATTTTTCCAGGAGTCCGACCGTCGCCTTGAACACGCCGCCGGCCGCTGCCACGTCCTCGCCGAGGAATACAACCCGGTCGTCGCGCGCCATTTCCTGCGCGATACCCGCCGCAACCGCGTCGCGATAAGTCAGTTCCGCCATGCTGCACCCCCGTCGGCCCACACGTTCTTCTCGATATCGTCGACCGACGGCAGCGGCGAGGCCTTCGCCGTCGCGGTTGCCGCATCCACTTTACCCATCGCGGTGTTTTCCATGTCCTTTAACGTCGGTTCGTTGAAACCGGATTTGAGCAGACGCTCGCGGTAGGTCACGACCGGATCGCGCAGCAGCCATTTTTCGAGTTCGCCCTCCGGCCGGTACTTGCCCGGATCGGCGCGCGAGTGGCCGCTGTGGCGATAGGTCATTGCTTCGATCAGAGACGGCCCGCCGCCCGCGCGCGCCTTGGCAAGCGCATCGCTGGCGACCTTGTAAACCGCGTCGGCATCATTGCCATCGACCACGATGGACGGCAATCCGTACGCGGACGCGC
>JAYVME010000170.1:0-11581 GCA_043759115.1 Betaproteobacteria bacterium
AATAACAATCCCCCGGCAAAGCCGGGGGTATTCAGGATTGCGGCCCCCTCAAAGGGGGCTGATCGCAATCCAACGTCAAAAGCCCACTCGGAATAATCATGGGCGGTAGTGAAAAGGGACTGTCAAGGGCAGGTACCAAATCCTGTATGTCTAAATGTCATTGGGAATACTCCAGGAAATGTCAAACTTCTACTACCACCCCGGCAGAGCCGGGGGATCTCCTATGCAATTAGACTATCCTGGTCGGTCGTACTAACCATACCAACAAGTCGTATCTTACACAATTCAGGTCGGTGCGGCCGTTGCTCGCGCCACTGTCAGGAGAAACCATGAAGTACGCAAACGTCGCAGTTGCGGCGGGTCTAGGCTATGCATGCGCGGCGGGTTTCGCCCAATCGGCGGACAGTTTCCCGGTGCGACCGGTGCGCTGGCGGGCCGCATCAATTTTGTCTTTTCCCCGATTGGACTCGGATTGCCGCTGATCAAGGACAATCGATTGCTCGCGCTGGCCGTGTCGACGGCCACGCGCTCGCCGGCGCTGCCCGATGTGCCGACGGTCGCCGAAGCGGGGCTGCCCGGTTTTGAATTCGATACCTGGTACGGGCTGTTCACGCCCGCCAGGACGCCGCATCACGTCGTGAAACAGATTTCCACCGAGGTCGCGCGCATACTCAAACTGCCCGATGTCAGGGAGCGCTTTGATTTGCGGGGTGCGGTCGCGCGGCCGTCGACGCATGAAGAGTTCAACAAATTCGTAAACTCCGAAGTCGACAAGCTGGGCAAGATCGTCAAGGCCGCCGGACTGAAAGTCGACTGAATCAACCCATTTCGCGATGGACGAACTCGACGATCCGGTCGATCGCGTCACGCGCCGCCTGCGACGTCGGATCGTTGGTGATGAATGCCTCGCCCACGCCGTCGAACAGGTGCAGATCCACGCGACCGCCCGCCTTGCGGTAACTCGCGATGAACTGGTCGCGATTGGGTTTGGGATGCGCGACGTCGGCGGTGCCCTGCAGATAGAGCACCGGCGGTAACGAAACCTTTTCCGCGCGTTCGAGCGCGAGCGTGGGATTGCCCTCCGCCATCGCCGCTTCGTCCGCCCAGTACTTGTCATGGCAGACGACCCATTCGTCCGCCGCCTTCTTCATTTTCTCGTCGCCGCCCGCCTGCATCGTCTTCGCATAACGATACCGGCCCAGCGGATCGATCACCGGCCAGCACATCACGGCGCAACGCACTGTCGCGTCGACTTTCTCCTTGCCCGGCAATTGCAGCGCGGCGTAGCGCGCATCGGCCGGCCGCATCGCCGCGAGCATCGCCTGATGGCCGCCGCTCGATACGCCCAGTATGCCGACCCGGTCGGCGCGACCGCCCCATTCGGCCGCGCGGGCTTTGCACCAGCGTATCGCATAATTGATGTCGGCCAGCGACGCGGGGTAGCCGGCGTCAGGCGGCATGCGGAAATCCAGCGCCACGACAATCACACCGCTCTTGGCGAGCGGCTCGTCCGTGCCGGCGTCGCTCGTGCGGTCTTTCTTACACCAGGCGCCGCCGTGCAAATCGATGACGAGGGGAAACGGTCCCGTGCCGCGGGGCTTGTACATGCGGGCCAGCAGCGGTTTATCGCCGTGCCGGAAATATTCAATATCGGTGACGTCGATGGCGTAGCGCGCGAGCTCGGTGGTCGTCATGAAGTCTCCCTTTGGAAGATCAATTCTACGGCAAAAAAGTCGCGCGAATCGCGATGCCAATAATGGCACAATTGCGGTTCCGCGGGCAGCCGCGGATCCATCATTAACTACGGAGATGCAACGCATGCACAGAAAGATAGCCGTACTGGGCTCAGGCGCGATCGGCAGCAGCATCGCCGCCGACTTGACGCAGGCCGGGCTTGACGTCACCGTCATCGATCAGTGGCCCGCGCATGTAGAGGCGATGAAAGCGGCCGGCCTGCGCGTCACGATGACGGATAACGACGTGCAGATCCCGGTGCGGGCGCTGCACCTTTGCGATCTCGCGGCGACCAGCCTTGAGTTCGATCTCGTATTTCTCGCCGTGAAATCGAACGATCACCGCTGGATGGCGGAATTCATCAAACCCCGCTTGAAACAAGACGGCGTCGTGGTCGGCACGCAAAACGGCATGAACGACGACTCGATCGCAGCAATCGTCGGACGCGAGCGCACGCTCGGCTGCGTGGTGGAACTGCAGGCGGAGCTCTTCACGCCCGGGCTAATCAAGCGCAATACCACGCGCAAGGGCACGTGGTTCTCGGTGGGCGAACTCGACGGCGCGTACACGCCGCGCGTGCGCGAGATCGAAGCGCTCATGAGCAACGTCGGCCGGGTGGCGGTCACCAACAACATCTACGGCGCGAAATGGACCAAGCTCATCGCCAACACGATGACGATGGGGCCCTTTGGACTCCTCGGCCTCAGGAATTTCGAGGCGGCGGCGCTTCCCGGCATGCATGAAATTTCCGTGCGCCTCGGCAAGGAATCGCTCGCGGTCGGCGCCGCGCTCGGCTACCGCATGGAGCCGCTGTTCGGGCTGCGTGCCGACGAGTTCGCGGGATCGAGCGATGAAAACCTGGTGACGACGATGAAGACGCTGATGAGCCATGTGGGCGGCGGCCGCACCGCCCCCATCCACGATCACATCAAAGGCCGCGCGAGCGAGATCGAGTTCATCAGCGGCGTAGTGTCGCGCAAAAGCCGGGAACTGGGCATCCCCAGTCCGTGCAACGACGCGGTGACCGAAATCGACCGCCGCATCAATCAGGGTGAGATCAAGATGGACGCGGCGAACTACGAGCTGCTTAAATCCCTGCTCGGGTGAGGCAGGGTTGAGGAAAGCGTAGAATTCGCCGACGCGCAAACCAAAGGAGAATCAGCATGTTTTATATGTCCAGCCATAAAAACCCGGCAACGCTTTTTGCACTGGCTTTACTCATAGCGCTGTCGGGCAATCTTTCCGCCGCAACCAAACCGGTGCGCACCGAAATCGGCGGCGCGGCGCCCAAATCCACGCTGTTCGTGGGCAACAGCTTTTTTTACTATAACAACAGCATGCACAACTATGTGGTGAACCTGGCACGGACCGCCGATCCCAAAAACAAGGATGCGTATCGTTATACCTCGGTGACGATCAGCGGCTCGGGTTTCGATTGGCACGACGTGGAGTCCTACTTCAAGCCGAATGCGATCGGAAAATACTCTTTCGTCGGCGACAACGAGGTGCGTTTCAATAAATTCGACAAGCCGTTCGACGCCGTGATCCTGAACGACTGCAGCCAGTGCCCGGTTCATCCGCAGTTAAAAGCCGCGTTTCATGAGTACGCCAAAAAACACAGCGATACCGTCGTCAAGCACGGCGCACGGCCGGCATTTTTCATGACTTGGGCGTACAAGGACAAGCCCGAAATGACCGCGCAGCTGGCGGAGGAATACACGATCGCCGGCAATGAAAACGATGTATTGGTGATACCCGCCGGCCTGGCCTTCGCCAAGGCAATCGGCAAGCGGCCGGATATGGAGTTTTATCAAAAAGACAAACGGCATCCCAGCCGGTTCGGCACTTACCTCGCGGCCTGCACTATCTTCGCCTCGATCTACAATCAATCGCCGGTCGGCAACGCTTACAACGGCGGCATCGACGATAAGACCGCCGCTTTTCTGCAGTCAGTCGCGTGGGAGACCGTGCAGGAATACTACGGAAGGTAAATTCGGCTTCGCCAGCTTAAGCCGATATACGGACGTCAAGCCGCGCCGGCGTTCCGCTATCAACCCCGGCCGGCGGCGCTCGCCTCGATGCTCAAGGGGCCGCTGCCGTGAACAACGACATACAGGAGGCCGCCGACCATGGATACATTCTTCATAATTGGAACAACGGAGCTTGGCTAATTGCATAATGAACAACCGGGTCACCCATTAGCCGCCCCATGTAAAGAGTCCGAACAAAATACTCGCATCACTCCGCGATAACGGTAATACACCAACGCACTGCTGTGCCAACGCGCACATCGATCACCAACGGCGGTTCGCGGCCACTTACGGCCGACTGGAGTTCCGAAAATGAAATCGATGTCGTCATGACGTTTTGCTCCTGAATGAATTTACCTGGCCGCCGCGGCGGCAGCGAGGTTGTCGCACGGACGCACGAAATGACGGCGGGGCCGCCGTCGCGTGTCTTTTCCGGGAAGTGAAACTTGATGCGTCCATTGCGCTCTCCCAACTGGCAGTGAAGCCATTTGTGGAGCAGGCATTGGACGCCGGGGCGTCTGATGGGGAGGCTGCTATGTCCCCGAGGTTCGTATGGTAAGTATATCGCTGCGCGCAGTCAACGCACGCTTTTTGCACGCACGTTTTTTTCCCGTTCTCATGGGTCGGCCCCCATGATCACTGGTCAAGCAGCGGGCATGTTGTGCGTCCGCCCGGCGTTGCGGCGAGGCGCCGCACGCACACGCTTGCTTATCGGCTCAATGCGGACCGAGCATGGCCAGCAGGATCAGCACAAACGCCGCGGCCTGGAATGCAACCCGCCACGACATCCACTCGGCACTGGTGCGATGGCCGACCTCACCGTTATGGACCATGGCAGAGAGTCCGGCCGCCAGTGAAACGATCACGGCAGCTGCGGCCACAAGGACAAACAATGTCAGCATATTCATAAATCCCTCCTTCGGGAGTAGCGGGGGCAAGCAGGCGGGATCCAACTTTTCTTCTGCAACGGCACTCCGCTTCTTACCCTCGTTGGATAAAACTACGCCGCTGCCGGCTTACAGCTTTGACCTAGCGCAAACCCGGTGCACGTAGCAGTGTTCTGCGTCGGAATTTCGGCAACCGAATACAGCAGGCAAAACCATTCACCTTGGGCCGGGAGAATGTCAGTATGATCGGTTCGGGACCAGCGCAAGCCCTTGGTTATTGGTCGCGTCTCACCGGGATGGCTGGAATATCAGCGATCCGCGACTGCCGCAGCAATGCGTGTATGAAGGCCTCGAGTTCCGGGCCGAGAGCATCACGCGCGGAAACCATACCGACGGGCCGATCACCCTCGACCACCGGCACATGCCGAAAACTGCTTGCATGCATGATCCGGAGCGCGTCCTCGAACGGCTTGTCCGGGTGGACGGTCTGCGGGTTGCGCGTCATGACGTCAACAATCCGGACGGATTCAGCGTCAAGGCCCTTGGCCATGACCTTATAGAGCGCGTCACGCTCGGTGACAATACCAACGAGCTTGCCGTTTTCCACCACCATCACAGCCCCGATACCGTGCTGTTGCATCAGGCGCGCAGCATCGGCGACCGTCGTCTGCCCCGGCGCAGTGACCGGCGCTTGATCCTCGATAATCGTCCTGATGGTGCGGGACATGGCAGGCCTCCAATTACACGCTATTGGAAAATGCTATAAGCACGCAGAAAACCGTGCGTAAGCGCAGCATGCTACAGACAGGCCGGGGCGCCGGTTTGACCTACATCAATACGACTGAATTTTCTGCCGGCCCGGCATCAACGCCCCGCCTTCCGGTGCTGCAGCCCACGATTGCAGCGGGGTGCCGGCGCAGCGCGGGAGCCCGCTGCTGATCGGCCTCATCATGGTCGGCGCACGGGCAACGCTCGATTTGACGATCGTGCCTGGGCCTGTCGACAACCACGCCGCAACCGGACCGTTGCAAATGCACAACTCTCCGCCGGCCGCGCTTATTTCTTTTTCTTGTACTCGGCGACCTCGCGCGCAAGATCCTTGTATTCCTCGCACCCCCGGCCGCAGATGCGATCGAGCGCGGCGAGATGCTGCTCGGCCATCGCAAGATTGTTGGTCAGCAAATAAGCTTCGCCCACATACTCGTGCGCGCCGCGATGATTCGGGTCTTTTTGCAGCGCGCGCTTGTAGTTGCGGAAGGCCTCGTCCATCCGGCCGAGTTTGCGGTTGGCGTAGCCGCTCAGGTTGTAAACCTCGGCGTCGTCGGCTTGCACGTACTTGAGGCGGTACACCGCCTTCTCCCAGTCCTTGGCTTCGATCGCCTGCTTCGCCGCGATGAAATTCGCGTCGTTGGCAAGATCAGCCGACGGCGTGTTCGATTCCGCCAGCGCGGCGGGCATGGTGGCAATCAGCGCCAACGCGATACTTGCGATTGCGGTGCGGAAAATCGGCGTCATGGCATGCTCCCTTTACAAGCTATAGTTGAGGTTATCTATGATCCGGTAAACAGGAGCCGCGTCGTTTTTATTCCGCCTAGTCCGCTTTCGCGCCGGAATCCCTGACGGCTTTGGCGAAACGCACAGTCTCGGCGCGGATGAGCCTGCCAAATTCCTCCGGCGTGCCGCCCAACGGATCGACACCCATGTCCACCAGCCGCTTGTTCATTTCGGGCTCGCGCAGTATGCGCGTGACTGCCGCCGCCAGCTTGTTCACCGCCGCCTTCGGCGTGCCGGCGGGCGCGACGATGCCCGTCCAGTTGCCCATCACGAATTCCTTGTAGCCCTGCTCGATGAACGTCGGCACGTCGGGAATGAACGGATGGCGCTTCTCGGTCATCGCACCGATCACGCGCAGCTTGCCGCCCTTGGTAAACGGCAGCAACTCGGGAATCGCATTCACCATCACGTGCGCCTGCCCCGAGATCAAGTCCGGCACGGCGGGGCCGACGCCCTTGTACGGCACGTGGGTCGCGTCTATCTTCGCCGCCACTTTGAACATTTCCATCGACAGGTGGCTGATCACGCCCACGCCGCCCGACGCGTAGATCAGGCGGTTCGTTTTCGCCCAGTCCACGAGTTCCGTCACGTTTTTCGCCGGAATGCCGGCATTGACGACCATGATGAGCGGAGAGATGCCGAGCGCCACCACCGGTGTGAGATCGCGCTCGAGGTTGTAGTTGAGCCTGGTATACAGCGTCTGGGAAATGGTGTGAGCGGTGCTGATGTTCATGATGGTGTAACCGTCGGGCGTGGACTTTGCGACGAGATCGGCGCCGAGATTGCCGCCCGCGCCCGGGCGGTTGTCGACGATGACAGGCTGGCCCCACGCCTCGTTCAATTTCTGGCCGACGATACGCGCCAGGATGTCGTTGATGCCGCCGGGCGCAAAAGCAACTACGTAGCGGATCGGCCGCGCCGGGTAGTCAGCCGCGCTCGCGGTTGCAGCGGCCGCCGCAAGGACCGCACACACGAAATTACGCAAGCGGGTTGCCGTCATGGTCATTTCTCCTTGTAATAATTCGAAATACTAATCCAATGGCAGCAGGCGTCAATCCGCTTTCGCGCCGGATTTGCGCACCATTTCGCCGTTGAGCCGTGCAACGATCTCGCGCGGCGTTCCCGCGGGCGCCAGCACGCCGTACCACGAGACCGCCTCGTAACCGGGCAATCCGGATTCCGCAACCGTCGGGAACTCCGGCGCGGCCGCGGACGCGGCAATCAGAGCGGCAGCCAACCAACCGGCCAGGCGCGCGGCGCCGCCAATCGGCATGCTAATATTCAAGTGCGCTGTTCTCACGCCACAATATTAGCAAGGGATAGCATTCGTCGGGCGATAAAAGCGAGAGTCCATGAAAACTTTTCTGCCGGTATCCGCCGTTCTGCTCGCAAGCTGCGTAAATCTCGTCCTTGCGCAAACCTCCCCCGCCCGCTCGATCCGCGTAATCGTACCGTACCCGCCGGGTGGGCTGGACGCGAGCAGTGAACAGGGCTCCCGCTTGCGGGATGAGAACGTCCGCGAGTCGGCCGCAGCCGCCGTGTTAATCGCGCAGGCCTCGGTCCCCGCATCGTCATACCCGAATCGCACCATACGCTTGATCGTGCCGTACCCTCCAGGCGGCGGCACCGATCTCGCCGCCCGCCTCATCAGCCAGAAGCTCACTGAAAACCTGGGCCGCACCGTCATCGTAGAAAATCGCGCCGGTGCAAACGGCAATATCGGCACCGAGGCGATGGCGAAAGCCGCCGCCGACGGCTACACGCTGGGCATGGCGACGCCGGGTCCGGTCACCGCCGGCAAAACTCTGTATCCGAGCCTGCCGTACGATCCGGAACGCGATCTCGCGCCCGTCATCCTGGTCAACGCGAGCCCGAACGTGCTGGCCGTGCATCCTTCGGTGCCCACGCGTTCGGTGAACGAGTTGATCGCGCTCGCGAAAACGCGCCCGCTCCACATGGGGGCCAGCACGATCGCGTCGGTCCAGCACCTGCTCGCCGAAATGTTCAATCATGCGACCGGCGTCAGGATGGAGGTCATCACCTACAAAGGCGGCACGCCGGAAGAGTTCGGCGCCTTCCTGCGCGCGGAAACCGCCAAGTGGGCCAAAGTCATCAAGAGCGCAAATATCAAAGTCGAGTAGTTCCGTCCCGCGCAGGTGTAGTAAATAACATCTGCCTCGCACAGTGAGAGCAGTGCCGAACGCCAGCGCGCCCAAGGCCAGAACTTTCCTGTACATCATTCCTCCTTTTTCAGATAGCTCAAAACCACGACTCGTCCGCGCGTCCATCAGCCGGGAGCGCTTCACGCAAAGCTTACTCGATCGAACGTCGTGATCGTGCAGAAGCGCTTGAGCGACCCGATAGAGTTCCTGTGTTCCTCGGCGGAGTGCGCCGCGCAGCAATCCTCGAGCACCACCATTTCGTAGTCGCGGTCGTGCCCGTCGCGCACCGTCGCCTGCACGACGGCCTGCGTTGAGACTCCTGAACAGAATATCCTGGCAATCCCCTGCGCGCGGAGCTGCGCCTCCAGCGTAGTAGAGTAGAAAGGACTCACGCGGTGCTTTACCACCATGAGGTCGCCTGGCCGCGGCGCCAGCGCCTGATGTACTTCGGTGCCCCATGTGCCGAGCTTGAATAGCCCGTTCTTGGGCGCGAGTGCGAACACAGGCGAGTTGCGCGGACATTCCTGGTATTCGGGTGAAAAGCCGACGCGCACGTAACCGATGAGTATCCCAGCCGCGCGCGCCTTCTGAATCGCTTCAGCCGTCTTCGCGATGATGCCTCGTTCGCGCACCTGCTGGCCCAGCGGTGACTTGCCACTCGGACCGTCGTCGTGCACCAGATCGTTTTCCATGTCGAGCACTAGATAAACAGCTTTTGTCATCATTTCTCCTTACCAAAGCTTGTGATTTATACGGGCTTCGCCAATGCCTTTACTCGAACAACCCTGCTTCAGTGAGCGCGTCAAGGCGAACGCTCGAATAGCCGAGAATCGACTGCAACGTGTGGCTATTGTGCTCGCCGAGAAGCGGGGCCCGGCGCGTGATCGGGACAGGCGCGCCATCGATGTGCCAGGGCAGCCGATAAACGGGCAATGATCCAAGCACCGGATGCTCCACCATCTCGAATAAGCGTCGCTGGCGAAATTGCGCACTGGCCGCAATGCTTGAAGCATCGAGCAGCGGCGCGGCAGAAACTCCTGCAACCGTTAACGCAGATGCCAAAGTACTCGCTTCATACTTACTTGTCTCCTGCGCGAGTCGCTGATCGAGATCAGCGCGATTCGCTTGCCGGTCGCCTGCCGTCGCAAACGTCCCGAGCGCCATCCACGCAGGGTCGCCGAGAGCGCTCTTCAAGGCCCGCCACTGACGCTCGTCCGCAATCGAGATCGCAATCCATCGGTCGTCACCGGCAGCGGGATAGTTGCCATGCGGCACCTTACTCGCGTGCAGTGTACCGCACGGCCCAGCCACGCGATGATGCAAGCCATAGTCAGCGACCTGCGCGCCCATTACGTTCACAGCGGCCTCCCATTGCGAGAGGTCAATATACGCGCCTTCGCCAGTCTGCTGCCGGCGCCACAATGCCGCCAATATCCCGAAGGTGGCGTGGAGGCTCGCGTTCGGGTCCGCATAGGAGGACTGCGAGCCGAGCACGCGGCCACCAGGGTAACCGACAAGACTATCGAGTCCTGCGAGGCTCGCGATCATCGTGGCGTAAGTACGAATGCCGCGCAGCGGACCGTTTTGCCCCACCGCTGACATGGAGCACATCACAAGGTCCGGCCGCATGCGCCGCAGGTCCGCATACGTGAGACCGAACTTCCCCATCACGCCCGGCGAGAAGTTCTCGATAACGACATCGCTCACCGCAACCAAATCTTTCAGAACGGCTCGCGCTTCGGGGTGATCGAGCTTGATGCGCAAACTCAACTTGCCGCGGTTGACGTTCTGAAACATGGGGTTCTGCTCGGGGTCTTTCTGCGTGCCAATGATGGGGCGGCCCTGACGCATGTAGTCGAGCGGGCTCGCACTTTCGACCTTGATCACCTCCGCGCCCATATCCGCGAGAATGTGACCCGGTACCGCACCTGCCCAGACCCAGCCGAAGTCGACGACACGCAATCCAGTGAGCGGCCGGGCATGATCTGCGGGCGGGCGGTTTCCCCTACGGCTCGTAGCCACTAAGACTGGCGCAACGTCATTCTGCGGCAGGCGAGAATCGATTGCTCCACCGTTCTTCGATTCTGATGCGGCAGTGAGTCCCGAGAACGGGTGACCTGGGACGAGTACAGATCGACCCTTTGCAGCAACCGACACAAAGTACGCCCGCTGTTTCAGATGAGGATGCTGCACGACTTCCCGGATATCGTACACCGGCGCGCCCGGAATCTTGTGCTCAAGGCAGTGCCGCAGAATTTCGTCCTTCGTGCGACTGAGAAACCACGGCGCGACCAGCGCGTCGCACGCATCGCCGTGCTCGTCATTCGCTTTAAAACGGTTCGCGAAAATCGCATGCGTCGCGAAATCTTCGCGGCCGATCATGCGCAGAAAGCTTTTCCAATGTCTGCTTTCGCCGCACTGGATGGCGAAAAACCCGCCTTTGCAAGGGAAGATCGTGCGCGGGTAAGGTTGTCCTGAAACGCGATGCCCGGCGCGCCGCTTTTGGTGCCGTTTGAAATGCGCGAGGGCTACATCGACCCCGGTGTAGAACGATGCCCACACATCGGCCGCCGACACATCGACCAGAACACCGTCTCTTGTGAACAGCCCCGCTGTAGCGGCGATTGCGGCGCAGAGTCCGGCCTGAAACGCGCTCTGGTCGCCCGGCAGCTTCAGGGGTGGCTCACCTGGCAAGCCTATGCCTATCGATATGCCCCCATACGCCTGCAATGTTAGGTCGTCTGCGGGCCAGTCCCGCGCGTCTCCTGTCAGCCCGAATGGCGTCACCGAGACTACAACC
The DNA here is from genome assembly GCA_043759115.1 of Betaproteobacteria bacterium. Classification (GTDB taxonomy): domain Bacteria; phylum Pseudomonadota; class Gammaproteobacteria; order Burkholderiales; family SG8-41; genus PALSA-1004. The sequence goes on from JAYVME010000170.1 coordinate 11,168, forward strand.
AAATGGGGAAATTTCCGCGCCAATTCCTCCGGGCTCGGCGGAAATTGCGCCTGCCCCCGCCCGCTCGCACCTCGGAAGAGCACACGACTGCGCGAAATGAGTTGAGATATCGCCGCTGCGCCGGCATCGGTTGCGGGATCATGGACGATGCGCGCTTTGCGCGAATTGAGATAAAGCGCCAACACGCCGGCCGCTTCATCTGCCCCTGCCGCGCCGGCCGCGTCCCCATCACCGCTCGGTACGATGCGTGTTACCTCTGCGCCAAGATCGGCACAGAGCTTCCCCGCATACGCAATCGCCGAACCTCCGCCGAGCTCAATCACGCCGATACCGGCCAACGGCGCCTGCATCAGTAGATGACTTTAGCCGCGACGAGTGCTTCGATTTCGCCGGCGCTCAGGCCCAGCAGTTCCC
>JAYVME010000171.1:0-5146 GCA_043759115.1 Betaproteobacteria bacterium
AGGAAACTGCGGTGATCAAACTATCGATGCCGGTGCTGGCGGTCGGCGGCGCGCAGTGGATGGGCCCGATGATGGAAACGATGGTGGCGCCGGTGGCGCCGGATTTGCGCGTCGAAGTCGTCGCCAATAGCGGGCATTTCGTGCCGGAGGAAGCGCCCGAGGCGTTATGCAGGATTGTGCAGAAGTTCCTCGACAGACCCTAGCGCCGAGGCGAAGCTTGCGGGGCACGCTGGCAATTGAACTGAATTACCTTAGAAACAGCGCACCTATGGCGGATGAACAACAAATCATTTCTGATCAGAAATACATCACGTACACGATTGCCTCGTTAGGTTCCGAGCGCTGGTTCGTCGACAGCAACAAAGGCACATCGGGATACTCTTTTCATTCGCTGGCGGAAGCGGAGCGGTTCGCGATCACTCTCGCGCAGCGCAACACCCCGAGCAAGGTGTGCACGCTGGGCAAAGACGGTGAAATCATGGACGAGCTGATTTTCAATCAACCGACCGACACCGGCCGCTGAATTCCGGCGCCGCGCTCTCTACACCGCGCAATACCGCTCCTGTATCGACTTATCGGCCAGCAGGTTGGCGGCCGTATCGTGGTGCACGATCACGCCCTGGTCCATGATGTAGGCGCGGTCGGAGATCGACAGCGCGCGCTCCACGTTCTGTTCGACCAGCAAAATCGTGGTGCCGGCGCGCTTCATGTCTTCGAACAAACTGAACATCTCATCGACGAGTATCGGCATGATGCCTTCCGACGGCTCGTCGAGCAGGATCATTTTCGGTTGTGCAACAATCGCGCGCGCGATCGCCAGCATCTGCTGCTCGCCGCCGGACAGGGTTTCGCCAAGCTGGTCGAGCCGCTGCTGCAACCGCGGGAAAGTTTCCGCGATGCGCTCGATGATTTCGCGTTCGCGCGCGCGATGCGGCGAAGCGATTAAACCGAGTTGCAGGTTTTCGAGCACCGACAGCCCGGGCACGATGCGCCGCTCTTCGGGCACGTAGGCAAGCCCGCGATGGTAGCGCCGGAACGCGGGCTCGTTCACCACGTCCGCGCCGTCGAACAGGACGCCGCCGCTTTTCTTCGCCACCAAACCCATCACCGTGCGCAGCGTCGTGGTCTTGCCCGCGCCGTTGCGGCCGATTAACGTTACGATCTCGCCTGCATTGACTTCAAGCGATACCCCCTGCAGCACATGGCTGTGCCCGTACCAAGCGTTGAGCGCATCCAGTTTAAGCATCGCCGCCATCACGCACCCCCCGCCGTTGCACTTGCTCTCCCCCACGCCCGAGGTAGACGCGCTTGACCTCGTCATTGACGCGTATCTCGCCGGGCGTTCCCTGCGCCAGCAATTCACCGTGGTGCAGCACGACGAGCTGCTGGCAGATGCCCATCACGAGCTTCATTTTGTGCTCGACGAGTATCACCGTGCGCTCGGCGGCGAGACGTACGATGAGATCCATCATCTTGACCGTTTCCTCGGGCGACATGCCGGCGGTCGGCTCGTCGAGCAGCAAGAGGCGCGGCCTGCACGCGAGCGCCATCGCGATTTCGAGGCAGCGCTGCTCACCGTGCGCCATGTCGCGCGCAATCGAATTTCGCTTCGCTACTATACCGACGCGCTCGAGCAGCGCATCGGCCTCTTCGATCAGTTCGCGGATGCCCGCGCGCGGCGTCCACAGGTTGTAGCGGGTCTTTTGCATCTGCGCCGCGACGCGCACGTTTTCATGCGCGGAGAGTTGCGGGAACACATTAGTTATCTGGAACGACTTGGCGATGCCGCGCCGCGCGTATTCGTGCGGCGGCAGGCCGGTGATATCGCGGCCCTCGAAACTTACACGCCCGCTCGACGCCGGGAATGCGCCCGAGATGACGTTGAAAAACGTGCTCTTGCCGGCGCCGTTCGGGCCGATGATCGCGGAGAGCTTGTCGCGGGCGAAACTGACCGACACGTCCTTCAACGCAACGAAGCCGCCAAATTTTTTGCCCACGCCCTGCGCGACGAGGATGTCGTTGGAGTTGGAAGTCATTTCAAGAATAACCCGGAACCGCCGATGAACGCCGATTGACGCCGATACAAATCTTCGACATATCCTGTTTCTTGGCCTTATCTGCGTTCATCGGCGTCTATCGGCGGTTGCTTTATGCCTTAACCCGCAGCCAATGCAGGATCGAACCCCAGATGCCGCGCGGGAAGAACAGCACGAACACCATGAAGGTCGCGCCCAGGTACAGCTGCCAGTGCGTGGTCCACAGCGTAAGCGTATCGCCGAACAACTGGAAGACACCGGCGCCGATGAACGGACCGAAGAAGGTGCCGAAGCCGCCCAAGAGCGCCATCATCACCACGTCACCCGAGGTGGAAATCTGCAGCACTTCGACCGGCACCGTCGAGAGGTGCAGCGCGCGCAATGCGCCCGCCACCCCGCAAAAAGCCCCCGACAGCACGAACGCCATGAGCTTGGTGTTCGCCACGTTGTAGCCGCACGCGGCGGCGCGCGCATCGTTTTCGCGGATCGTTTCCAGCACCGCGCCGAACGGTGATGCGAGTATCCGTGAAAAGAGCCACAGCGCGATCGCCACCACCCCGAGCATCACGTAGTACTTGTTGACCGGGTCGAGGAAGTCGACATCCAGCCCGAACAGATTGATGGTCGAGACATTGATGCCGCGCAGGCCGTTTTCGCCGCCGGTCACGCTTTCCCATTGGTAGAAGATGTAATAAACGCACTCGGCGAGCGCCAGCGTCACCATCGAGAAATAAATTCCGCGCGTGCGGATGGCGAGAAAGCCGATGACAAAAGCCACCACGGAGGCAAAAGCGATGCCGCACAGAATGGCCACGTACCACGGCCAGCCCAGATGCACGATGGCAATACCGCAACCGTAGCTGCCGACGCCAAGCAGCGCCGCGTGACCGAACGAGAGCAGGCCCGCGTAGCCGTAGAGCAAATTGAAGCCGAGCGCGAACAAACCCCAGATCAGGATGTTGATCGCCAGTGTGTGATAGGGCACCAGCCACGGAAAAACGAGCAGGAAGACGAGGGTTGCGGCGACACGGTGACGAACGATGGCGTCCAGCACATTGCGCCATGCGCCGGCGGGTACCTGCGCCGCGTGCGGCGTGCGTGCCCCGCTCACTGCTAACCCAGCGCGCCGGTGCGGCCGAACAGCCCCTGCGGGCGCACCAGCAGCACGACAGCCATCAGTATGAATATCGACACGCGCCCCGCTTCCGGTGACACCAGCGAAGTCAGGCTCACCACCACGCCGACCAATACGCCCGCCACCACCGCGCCGGTGAGCGAACCCATGCCGCCCACCACGGTGACGACGAATGCATCCGCCAGCAGCGAAACGCCCATCTCCGGCGTCACCGACTGCAGCGGCGCCGACAGTATTCCCGACAGGCCGGCGATGCCGGTGCCGATGCCGAACACTATGAGCCATATTTTCGAGATGTCGATGCCGAGCACGCGCACGATCTCGGGGTCGCGCGCGCCGGCGCGGATGATGAGCCCGTAGGAGGTTTTCTCGATGAAGAGATACAGCGCAATTACGATCACCGCCGTGGCGCCGATCAGGAACAGGCGATAGAGCGGAAAATGGCCGATGCCGATATTGACCGCGCCCGTCAGCCCCTGCGGGGTCGAAAATGGAATGCCGTTCAAACCGAACGTCATGCGCACGACTTCGACGAAGACGTAAGACAGGCCGAACGTCAGCAGCAGCGGATAATCGATGCCGCGGCCGTAGAGCGGCCGCACCAGCACGCGTTCGGTCGCGAGACCAATGGCGCCCACGCCGAGCGGCACCAGCACGAGACACACCCAAAAGTTGCCGGTCTGCGCGAAGAGCCACACGCCCATGTAGGCGCCGACCATGAAAAACGCGCCATGCGCGAAGTTGACGACCGCGAGCATGCCGAAAATCAGCGACAACCCGAGCGCAACGAGTACATACACCGCGCCCAGCGCGATGCCGGTGACGATTTGCAGCAGGAGAAGATCGAGTGTTATTCCACTCATAAGGCCTTAGCCATTAGCCACAGAGAAATGCGCCACAGAGGGCACAGAGGACACAGAGAAAATCTCGAAACAAGGTCGGCCTTTGCAACTGCTGGCCGTGACTAACTAGAAAGCGATCGGCCGCGTCGGGCAACTAGCACAGATTCAATGTTTTCCTCTGTGTTCTCTGTGCCCTCTGTGGCCAAAGCTTTTTGGTTTTCCTTAAACCTTATGACCGAGTTCCTGGCAGGTGCGCAGCATCTTGTCGCTGCCGTTGTCGATGCCGATGATGTCGAACACATCGTTCTTGTCGCGCACATTGGCCGCGGACTTCGACTGCAGCATGATCAGCGACTGCACCGACTGGTGGTCGCACTTGCGATAGGCTTGCGGCCCCTTGTAAAAATCGTACTTGAGATTTTCCATCGCGGTGATCACCTTGTCGGAGTCCGTGCTCTTCGCATTTCGAGCGGCGGTCAACACCGAGCGCACGCCCGCGTAACCGAGCGCGCCGTAATCGGTCGGCACGTTGCCCGGGTGCGCCTTGCGGTAGCGTTCATTGAACGCTTTCGCGCTGGCGAGCGAATCCTCGATTTTCCAGTAGTACGAGGTAGCACCCACCACGCCTTCGAACGGCTCGGGGCCGGCGGCCATGCGCGCGCTGATCAACAGAATCGGCGTGATGATCTTGACCTGCTTGGTGATGCCAAAATCGTAGGCCTGCTTCGCCGCGTTCACCAGATCGCGGCCGAAATTGATCATGCACAGAATGTCGGGTTTCAGCGCTTGCACGCGCGGGAAGAACGACGTGTAGTCGCTGGTGCCGAGCGGGTAGCGCAGGTCGGCGAGCGTTTCCATGCCGAACTCCTTGCCCGCGCGCTGGAAGCCGCGCAGCATTTCGTGGCCGTACGCATAGTCCGGCGTGAAGAACACGACGCGCTTGCCGAATTTTGGAATCGCGAAACGCGCGACCGCACCGGATGTCATGTGCGGATTCATCGCCTCGTGGAACGTGTATTTGCTGAAGTCCTTGATCTCGCTGATCGCGTCCGACTGGCTGATCGAGTTGTAGATGATGCCGCGTTCCTTGCACACGTTGTTGACCGACAGCTGCACCGCCGCCGACAGCGCGC
>JAYVME010000172.1:0-5126 GCA_043759115.1 Betaproteobacteria bacterium
CAGCCCCTGCAGGGTCACGCTGCCGGTGATGACCTCGTCCCCAAGGGACACATCGCTGATCGCGCCCGACTTGAGCAACTCCTTGAACTCGCTATAAGCAATGGTTTCGGTGTGTTTCGGATCGCGCAGGTCCTGCAGCAGGAACAGCAGGGCCACCGCTAAAATCACGTAGCCGAGGTTGAAGGATTTTTTCCAGTCCATTGTTTTCCCTAGTTGCTTGTGTAGCGACCGGCAGCGCCGGATCAGAAAGCTCCGGAGCGTTGATGCGTGATGCTTTTCAGGCCGCCGAGGTCGACGATGCGGATGTGCTTTTGCTGCACAGCGATCAGCCCCTCATCCTGAAATCTGGAAAAGCCGCGACTCACGGTTTCGAGTTTCAGGCCGAGATAGCTGCCGATTTCCTCACGCGTCATGCGCAAGATGAATTCGGACGCCGCGTAGCCACGTACGGAAAAGCGTTTTGACAGATCGAGCAAAAAGGCGGCCAGCCGTTGCGCGGCGCACATGCTGCCGAGCAGCAGCATGATGCCGTGGTCGCGCACGATTTCGCGGCTCATCAACTTGTGAAAATGCCGCTGTAGCCAGCCGAATTTGTGCGACAACACCTCCAGTCGCTTGTAGGGAATCACACACACCTCGCTGTCTTCGAGTGCGATGGCATCGCAGTCGTGCAGATCGGCGGCGATGCCGTCCATGCCCAACAGATCGCCGGCCATGTGAAAGCCGGTGACCTGGACGTGTCCGTCGTCGGTCGCGACGCGGGTCTTGAAGAAGCCGGAGCGGATCGCGTAGAGCGAACTGAAGGCGTCGCCTGTGTGAAACAGAGGGTCGCCGCGTTTGACTTTCTTGCGCGTGTAAACCAGCTCTTCGAACGATTCCAGTTGCTCACGTTCCAGCCCGGAGGGCAGGCAGATCTCGCGACTCTTGCAGGTGGCGCAGCGCACCGTCACGTGTGCCGCCGGCTGCGCTTTGGATAGAAACCCGTCGGCCGACAGTCGATCGGCCGGCGCATACAGTGCAAGACCATCGGTTGCCGGGCGCGCGACTCACGGCGCGTTGAAGGCGGCGTGGTCGAACCGCGCGCCGCTTGCGACTGCGGCGCTGGGCAACACGCAGCGAAAGGCGGTGCCTTGGCTGCCGCTGCGCGCGGCATCATGGCTGGACGCGGTGTGGTGCCGGATGACTGGCTGGACGGCTAGCATGATGCACTCCTGCTTGTGTTGTCGTGCTGTGGATGCAGCTAGTGGCGTGTGGCGACCAGCGCCGCCAGCAAAGGGGCAATGTGTGCACTTTCGGTGCTCTTGTCGATGAAATGGCTGGCCCCTGCGGCCAGGCATTTTTCGCGGTAGGGGGCGCTCGCGAAATTGGTGACGACGATGAAGACAATCGCCGGCAAGCAGGTGTGGACGGCTTGCAATACGTCGATGCCGCTACCTTCGGCCAGATGAATGTCGAGCAGTACCACGTCCGGTCGGGTGCTCAGAATCGCGGCACTGGCAGCTGCGGCGGTGTCCGCATGACCGATCAGCAGGACCCCGTCGATCTCGGCCAGCAAGCTTGCGATGCGCTCGCGAATCGGCTCGGAATCTTCAACCAGAAAGACCCGGATGGCAGGTGATGGAGCGGTTAAGACCATGAGGCCAGTATCGGTGCGGCAACATGGTCCGCGCCATCGGCGGCGGCTGATTCGGGCTATCGGCGCCGTCTGATTCGCAGCATCGGCCAGCGTCCCACGGGGCTAGGAATATTCCTGGCCCGTCGCGCTTATTGATCGTTGCCAAAAACATGACAGCATAGCCCGAGGCATGTTTTTGTCATGAATTGTGCAATTCTCAATAATTGGGCGCTGCCGGCTGGTCGATCAGTCCGTGGCTGATGGCATAGCGGATCAGTTCGGTCTGGTTGCTCATGCGCATTTTCTGCAGCAAGTGCGCCTTGTGCGTACTCACGGTCTTGACCGAGAGATTGAGCGAGGCGCCGATGTCGGTGACGGACTTGCCCGAGACGATCAGTTGAAACACCTGAAACTCACGGTCGCTTAAACGCCGGTGCGGCGGGCCTTCGGCTTGCGGCATGGCATCGAGTGCAAGCTGCTCGGCCACCTCGGTGCTGATATAGGCACCATTTGCGGCCACCTTGCGGATCGCGGCGATGAGTTGCGCCGACGCGCTGTCTTTGGTGAGATAACCCGAGGCACCGGCGCGGATCGCGCGCACCGCGTATTGCGGCTCTTCGTGCATGCTGAGCACCAGAATGCGCAGCTTGGGCGCTTCGGCGCGTACCTGTTTGATCAGTTCGGTACCACTCTTGCCCGGCATCGACAGGTCGAGCAGCAGCACATCGAACCCGGCCTCGCGCACCCGCGCCATCGCCTCGTGGCCGTCGCGTGCCTCGCCGGTCACCGTGATGTCGCTGGCGCCGCTGAGAATTTGTTTGAGGCCTTCGCGCACCAGGCTGTGGTCGTCGGCGATGACCAGGCGGATCATGTTTCGGCCTTGTGTGGCGCTTGCTTGTCGGCGTTGCCGATGACCGCGCCAGCTACGCCGACGCTGTCCGGCGTCGCGCGTTTGCCGGTTGTTGACAGCGGGATGCGGACCGCAATGCGGGTGCCGCTGCCGGGCGCGCTTTCGATACCCACCTCGCCCGCGAGCATGAGGACGCGCTCGCGCAGACCCATCAGGCCGTAGGAATCCAGTTTACGCGGGTCGCCGGTGGCGAAACCGCGCCCGTTGTCATGCACCGTGAGCGTCACGTCGTGCGCATCCGCATGCAGGCCGATGCGCACCAGCGAAGCATGCGCGTGGCGCGCCGCATTGGTGAGCGACTCCTGCAAAATGCGGAACACGGCGGTCGCATATGGCTCATCAAGCTCCAGGCCGGGCGGGGTGACGTCGATCTCGCAGGCGATGCCGCTGCGCTCGCGAAAACCCTGCACCAACCACTGGGCGGCCGGCACCAGGCCCAAGTCATCGAGCATCAAAGGGCGCAAATCGGCGGCGATGCGACGGGTGGCGGCCACCGTGCCGTCCAGCATGGTTTGCATGGCAGCGATTTTGGTCAGGAGCACGCCGTCACGACCGGCTACGCGCGCGGCGGCCCAGTTCAAATCCATTTTGAGGGCGGTCAGCGCTTGCGCCAGTTCGTCATGCAATTCGCGCGCGATGCGGCCTTTTTCCTGCTCGCGCACCGAACTGGCCGCAGCGGCGAATTCGCGCAGTTCCTCGCGCGAGCGGGTCAATGCGGCAATGGCATTGTCGCGCTCGGTGACGTCACGCAGCAGCACGGTGTAATAAATGGCATCGCCGTCGCTGGTGTGCGAGATCGACGCTTCGAGCGGAAATTCCTCTCCATTGCGACGCAAGCCTTTGACCACACGCAGTGCGCCCATGCGCCGGCCGCTGCTGGCGGCGCTGCCGAAGCCGCGCACGTGGGCCGCATGTGCGCCGCGATACTGCTGGGGAATAAACCAGTCGAGCGGCGCACCGATCGCTTCGCGGGCCGGGCAGCCGAACATGTGCTCGGCGGCGGCATTGAAGATCACGATGTGCTGATTCGCGTCGATGATGACAATCGCGTCCATTGCCGAATCGAGAATGTCGCGCAAACGCGCCTCGCTGCGCGCGAGCAGATGCTCGGTGCGCGCTTTGGCGCTCACATCGCGCAAGATGACCGTGAACACCATGCCGTCGCCCTCGCGCAGTTGCGAGATCGATGCTTCGAGCGGAAACTCTACGCCATTGGCGCGCAGCCCCGTCAGCACGGTCTGGCCGCCCATGCGCCGCGAGGTCGCGCCGGTTTGCTCGAAGCGGGCGATGTGGTCGGCATGGGCGGCGCGAAAACGCTGCGGTATCAGCATCTCAAGCGGCTGTCCGAGCACCGCGTTGCGCGGCCATCCAAAGATGGTTTCCGCCGCCTTGTTAAAAAGCAGCACGCGCTGCTTGGCGTCGGTGGCGATGATGGCGTCCATCGCCGATTCGACGATACCGGCCACGCGCGACAGGGCGCTATGCAGGGCGCGCGCGCCGATGGCCCGCTCGGCGCTCTGGCGCCGCAGGAAAGTGATCGCGAAGGCGGCGCCGGCCAGGGTCAGCGCCCCGGCCATGGCAGCGATGACCAGCATGTGAGGCCGAGTCCAGTTGGAGAAGGCGGCGAAAAGCGCGAGCAAGGCGACACACGCGGCCAGCAGCAGCGGCAACAGCAGGAACATGCCAGGGCCGCTTGCGTCGCCTTCTTTGCCTTCGGTCGGAAGTGTCAAAACCGCGATTTGTGGAGTATGCGAGCGACCGCCAGGGCCGCTCAAAAACGTCATCATAGCCACTATCGATCGCAGTGTGGCTTGGCTTCACTTTTTTCGCGGCTCTTTCCCAGCGCTGACCCGCGCCAACTAGCGTTTCGGTTCAGCTGCCCCCCAGCGCCTGCCGGTAGTCGGCCAGCCCCACGAACCCGCCGATGTCGGAGCCGTTCGCATGATTCGCGTAGCCATTGCTACAGCTAGCGTGCTGGATTCAGCCTTGGCGGAGGTGGCCGACAATGCCGCACAGGCGCTGATCGACTGCGCTGTGCTGCGGCTTGCCTGCAAGGTTTCGGCGACAGCGCCTGGTGCCAGCGAAGCCTGCAAAACGCCATGGGCCAACGCCCTGGCGAACTCTCCTTCGGGATGCAGCAGCGTGTGGCGATCGCACGCGCCCTGGTGCTCGAACCGCCACTGGTGTTGGCCGACGAGCCCACCGAAAACCTCGATCGTGCCTCGCCCGACGAGGTATTCGTTCCGATGCGGCGCATGCACGCCTTGCTGAACACCTCGTTCCCGGTGGTGCCGCGCGACCCGCGCCTGGCCGCACGTTGCTACCGCATAATTGAACTGGCGGACCGGCGGATCGAACGCGACGAAATGCTTGTCGCCAAAACGGCCAATCCACATCCGGCCTGAACCAACGATCGTTACCCACAACATGACAGCCTCGCCACAGGCATGTATTTGTCATGCATTCCGCAATTCTCAACAATCCAAGCGAGGTTAACGCAATGAACGACAAGATCCGCGATCTGCTCGGCCAGATCGCCGCGCTCGACGAACAACTGAAGGCGACGCTGCTGGAACAGGAGAGCCGTATCGCGTTCCGCAT